>JBJOJU010000402.1:0-3689 GCA_046046485.1 Chloroflexota bacterium
AGAGGGGCACATGCCCTCTCGCGCAGCTGCGTGCGTACTGATTGTCGCATGCGACCGTCACCAAGGGTGTATGAGGGCGCAAAATATTGCGCCCTCTATGTACCGCCCCACGGCATGCGTAGAACAAAGCCCCACGGCATGCCGTGGGGCTGTGGGAATCAGCGCGCGCGTTGATATTTTTGCCTTTTTGTCTATTCCAGCGTACCATGCACGTACAACGCGATTTTATTTCACGCAATACGTCGAACTTCACACCACGATGCAGATCATCGACAACATCAACACGCTGTTGGGAGATGATATCAAAGCGCATCTCCGCTCTGGGAGCCGCCTCAAAATCGCGGCTGCCACGTTTTCGTTGTATGCGTACGAAGCGCTCAAAGACGAATTACGCAGCGTCGAATCGCTCGAGTTCATTTTCACGTCGCCCAGCTTCACCGCCGCCAGCGCCACCGACCGGGTCGTGCGCGAACGCCGCGAATTCTACATCCCACCCGTCGGCCGCGAACTCGATTTGTACGGCAACGAATTCGAGATCCAGCTGCGCAACAAACTGACCCAACGCGCCATCGCCCGCGAGTGTGCCGCCTGGATCAAAAAGAAAGCCACCTTCCGCTCCAACACCACCAGCGCACCGATGCAAGCATTGGCGGCCATCATCAATCGCAGCGACAGTGTGAGTTATATGCCCCTCAACGGCTTCACCGCGGTGGATCTGGGCTACCAACGCAGCGACGCGCTCTCGAATATCACCAACCGCTTCGACGAAACACCCGTCACCCAGACCTATATCCAACTCTTCGACCAGATCTGGCACGACCCGACCAAGGTCAGCGACGTCACCGACAGCATCGTGCAGCACATCGCAGCGGTCTATGCCGAAAACGCCCCCGAACGTGTGTATTTCTTGATGCTCTATCACATCTTCCACGCGTTTCTGGCTGATTTGACCGACGACGTGCTCCCCAACGACCGCACCGGCTATCACGACACGCTGATCTGGCAGAAACTCTTCAACTTCCAGCGCGACGCCGCCCACGGCATCATCAACAAACTCGAGTCGTACAACGGCTGCATCTTGGCCGACAGCGTCGGTCTGGGCAAAACCTTCACCGCGCTCGCCGTCATCAAGTACTACGAGCTGCGCAACCGCTCGGTGCTGGTACTCGCCCCTAAAAAGCTCGCCGACAACTGGCTTACCTACAACACCAACCTCACGACCAACATCTTCGCCCGCGACCGCTTCAACTACGACGTGCTGTGTCACACCGACCTCGGGCGCGACAGCGGCTATTCATATAACATCCCCCTCAACCGCGTGAATTGGGGGAACTATGATCTCGTCGTCATCGACGAGTCGCACAACTTCCGCAACAACGACGCGTTCAAAGAGCGCGAAACACGCTACCAGCGCTTGATGAACCGCATCATCCGCGCCGGGGTCAAAACCAAAGTCCTTATGCTGTCGGCGACCCCGGTCAACAACCGCTTCGCCGATCTGCGCAACCAACTCGCGCTCGCGTACGAGGGCGATTCGCAGCAGCTCAGTGCCAAAATCGGTGGCCGCCACACCATCGAAGAAATCTTCCGGCGCGCCCAGACGGCCTTCAACGACTGGAGCAAACGCCCCGCCAGCGAGCGCACTGCCCAGGCGATCCTCGACACCCTCGACTACGAGTTTTTCGAGGTGCTCGACAAAGTCACCATCGCCCGCTCGCGCAAGCACATCCAGCAGTTTTATGACACGCGCGACATCGGCCAGTTCCCCACCCGGCGCAAGCCGCTGTCGTACCACGCCCCGCTGACCCACCGCAGCGACGTGCTGGGCTTTAACGACATCTTCGCGCTCCTGCAGACGCTCACGCTGGCCGTCTACACCCCCATGCACTACGTGCTGCCCAGTCGGCGTCAGAAGTACGCCGACCGCTACGACACGACGCTGGGCAGCAAACAACGCTTCAGCCACGTCGATCGCGAATCAGCACTCAAAGCCTTGATGACCACCAACCTGCTCAAACGCCTCGAGAGCTCGGTCCATGCCTTTCGCCTGACGCTGCAGAGCCTGTTGACGCTGCACGACGGTACACTCAGTACCATCCGCAGGTACCAGCAGACGAACACCGGCAGTGTCTACGACGCCACCGACGGCCTCGAGACGCTCGAAACCGACGACGACGAAGCTACCAACGCCCTGGGCGCCGAGGTGGGCCGCAAAGTCAAAATCAACCTCGCCGACATGGACATCGAGGGCTGGCAACACGAACTCGCCAACGATCGCGTGGTCATCGCCCAGCTGCTCACCGCGATGCAGCGCATCAGCCCCAGCGACGACGCCAAGCTGCAACACCTCATCGGGCACATGCACGCGAAAATCAGCACGCCCATAAACCCAGGCAACCGCAAAATCCTGATTTTCACGGCGTTCGCCGACACTGCCCAATACCTCTACCAGCACCTGGCCCCGGCGTTCCAAGCGGCGCACCAGCTGCACACCGGCATCGTCACCGGCAGCACGACGCCCACCAGCACCCTGCCAGCGAGCTACGACTTCCAAGGCATCCTGACGCTGTTTGCACCCCGCGCCAAAGAACGCGCCCTGACCATGCCCCACGAGACCCAGGGCATTGATATCTTGATCGGCACCGATTGTATTTCTGAGGGGCAAAACCTACAGGACTGCGATTATGTCATCAACTACGACATCCACTGGAACCCCGTGCGCATCATCCAGCGCTTCGGTCGGGTCGACCGTATCGGCTCGCCCAATGCCACCATCCAACTGGTCAACTACTGGCCCGACATCAGTCTCGACGAATACATCAATCTGAAAGAACGCGTCGAAAACCGCATGGTCATCGTCGATGTCGCCGGCACCGGCGACGACAACGTGCTCACCGCCCAGAGCGGCGACGTCGCCTACCGGCGCGAACAACTGCGCAAACTCCAAGACGAGGTCATCGAGCTCGAAGACGTCAAAACCGGAATATCGATCACCGATCTGGGACTCAACGACTACCGGATGGACCTGCTCAACTACATGCAGACCGAGCGGGGCATCAGCCAGAGCGCCAAAGGCCTGCACGCAGTCGTGCCCGCCGACCCGTCGCGCGGACTGCACCCCGGCGTGATTTTCGCCCTGCGGAGCCGCACCCAGAGCCGGGCCCTGCAGCAGCACAGCCGCCTACACCCCTACTACTTGGTCTATGTCGACAGCGCCGGGGGGATACTCGCCGACCACGGCGAGGTCAAACGCCTGCTCGACCTCATTCGCAGCGCCTGCAAAAGCCGCACCGAGCCGATCGCGCAGGTCTGCGCGCTGTTCAACGAGCTGACCGACGACGGCCGGCACATGGAAGCGACATCGGCGCTGCTCAACGCCGCCATCCGCTCGATGGTCGAGGTGAACGCCAGCCGCGACATCGACAGCCTCTTCGGCGGGGGCAGCACCACCGCCTTGGTCGAACGCATCGCCGGGCTCGACGACTTCGAACTCATCGCCTTCTTGGTCGTGCAGGCGGTGCCGGCATGATGCTCTTCCAATACCCCGATGCGGCCCGCTTCGGGCGCACCGTGCCCAAAACCAAGATCTACGAGCACGCCCAGCCCAGCACCGCCCTGAAAAACGCCTTTGTGCGCCAAGTCGACAGCATCACCTGGCAGGCTAAACTCGCCCCCGAGACGGTCAATCT
>JBJOJU010000411.1:0-2785 GCA_046046485.1 Chloroflexota bacterium
TTCGGGGAGTCGATGCATCCCGCTGCGCTCGCGCACGATGCGCACGAATGGTTCGGTCTTGTAGACGGCACGGTAGGCTTTCCAGAGCGCTTTTTCGTCGACCGCTTGGCTGGGGAAGCAGTGCACCTGTGCCACGGCGCCGCGCACCAGCTCGACGCTGGTGATACTCAGGTGGACGTTGGTTAACCCGGTGTTCTGGATGACCTCGGCGGTGTGGCGGTGCCCGGTCGGTGCAAATGCCCGGACAATCCCGCTGCGCTCGGGGTGGTGCGAGCCATCGTTCGCCTGGGCACCGCCCTCCGATGAACCGACTTTGATGTCGCTGACGACCATGTCGCCGGCGGCGAGGATCCCCGCCTGCACGAGGGGCAGCAGCGCGAGGGTGGTCGCCGTGGCGTTGCAGCCGACGCCGCTGACGTACGGTGCACCGCGCAGTGCATCCCGTCGCAGCTCGGGGAGGCCGTAGACGAACCGCCCCAGCCATTCGGGGTGGGGATGCGCCTCGCCATACCAGCGCACATAGTCGGCGGGGTCGGTCAAGCGGAAATCAGCTGAACAATCGATGATGCGCGTGCCGATGGCGGCATAGTGGTCGATCTTCTTGGCGGCGGATCCATGGGGCAGCGCCAAAATCAGCACGTCGCACGGGGTGAGCTCGCTCTGGCTAGTGAAGGTCAGATCGGTGTGCCCGCGCAGGTGCGGGTGTGGGCCGGTGATCGGTTTGCCAGCGAGGCGTTCTGAGGTCACCTGCTGGACGACGACATCGGGGTGGCGCAGCAGCAGACGCAACAGTTCGCCGCCCACATAGCCGCTGGCACCGACGATCGATACCGTGGTCATCGCGCACCTCCCAACATGCCCCGCTGGTAGGCATCGGCCCAGAGGAATGCCGTCAGTGTCAACCCGTCGCGGATCTCGTTGGCGGCGATGAGCTGCCAGATCTCGGCAGGTGTGAACCAGCGGGTCGACATGATTTCGTTGGTGTCGCTGATGGGTGCGACGACCTGGACGTCATGGCCGATATAGGCAAAAAACGTCTGGTTGCTGCTGCCGTTGGCGGGGTGATACTGCCCGAGGCGGGTGTACCGGGCTGCCACGGCGCCGCATTCTTCGTAGAGCTCACGGGCGGCGCCCTCGGCGTCGCTCTCGCCGTCGTCGACCCGCCCGGCTGGGATTTCCCAGTGGGTGCGGTCGACGATGAAGCGGTAGTGTTCGACCAACAGAATCGCGCCGTCGGCCCGCACCGGGACCACCCCCACCGCCGGGCGGGGGTAGTCGACGACATGGTGCTGGGGAATCACGCTGCCGTCGGGCAGCTGGACGTCGTCTTGGTGCAGGCTCACCCACTCACTCTGGTGCAGGGTACGTCGCGCCAAGACACGCCACGGTCGCTCGGTCATACGCCGCTCCGTTTGCCCTGGGCGACGTCGATGGTGTATTCGACGATGCGGCCGGGGATGTTGACCCCCGTCGGCGTGATCGAGTTGCGGAATTCCATCGTGTAGTTGACTTCGTTGATCAACAACTCGCCGTCGGCGCTTTCGAGCACATCGATGGCGACCACACCGCCACCGACGGCACGGGCCGCTGCCACACAGATATCGGCCAGTGCCGGGGTAATCGGGCAGACCGACGCCTGGCCACCGCGCGCCGTGTTGGTGATCCAGTGCGGGCTGGTGCGGTAGATGGCGCCGATACACTCGTCACCGATGACGAACGCTCGGATGTCGCGCATGTTCGGTTTTTTGACATACTCTTGGATATAGAAAATCGAGTGGTGGTATGACCCCAAGACTTCTTTGTGCTCCAAGATCGCCTCGGCAGCTTCGCGGTCGTTGACCTTTGCGATGAGCCGCCCCCACGACCCGATGGCCGGCTTGAGGACCACCGGGTACCCGAGGGATTCGATGGCCTGTAATGCCGATTCGGGCGTGAAGGCCATCAGGGTCCGCGGGGTCGGTACCTTGTCTCGGATCAGTGCCTGGGTGGTGAGGAATTTGTCGCCGCAGATGCGGGCGACGTGGGCAGTGTTGACCGTGGGGATGCCCGCATCGTTGAGGGCGTGCAACGCATACAGCGCGCGCGAGTGGTGGATCGACCGCTCCAGCACGACATCGTACGGGTAGCGTCCGGCGTTGAGGTCAAAAATGAGCTCGTCGTCGTTCAAACGGACATAGTCGATCCCGCGGGCCTCGAGTTCGGCGAAAATCAACTTTTCTTCGACTCGGATGCGTGAACAAAGGACTCCGATGCGCATGGCATGCTCCTTCTACGGTTGGCTATTCGCCCCAGTCCTCACCCACTTCAGGGGCGAGCGCCAGCTCCGGCGGGGTCACCGACACGACTTCCAACTCGGCGGCGCAATCGGGGCAGACGATGATTTCGCCGACGACAGTCCCAGGGGCGAACCGGATCTCTGCGTCACACTCGGGGCACACTGCGTTTGCCATGATGGGTTCCTTTCTCTGAACCTACAATGCAATATGGTGCAACGCCTGGCGCAGGTCATGCATCAGGTCGTCGATATGCTCGATACCCACCGAGATCCGCAGCAGATTGGGCGGGGTGGTGCTGGTCGGTCCTTCGATGGTGTAGCGGTGCTCGATGAGGCTCTCGACGCCACCGAGGCTGGTCGCCCGGGTGAAGAGCTGTACATTGGCGATCACTGCTAACGCCTCCGCTGCACCACCTTTGACCCGGATCGACAACATGCCGCCGAACCCGCCAGTCATCTGAGCGGCCGCAATGGCGTGCCCCGGATGGCTGCTCAAGCCCGGGTAATTGA
>JBJOJU010000001.1:0-4874 GCA_046046485.1 Chloroflexota bacterium
GCGATCATCGGGGAAGGCGATGACCAAATCGGTGGTCATACTGCGGCCGACCGAGTCGCCGTCGTAGGCCAACATCTCTTTGACGTCTTCGGCCTCTTCGGGTTCCATCCGTGCGAGCAACTGTTCGGCGACGTCGGCGTCGAGGTCTTCCAAGACGTCGGCCGCCGCACTGGGCGTCATCTCTTCCAAGATATCTGCGGCCCGCTCGCGGTCCATGTCGCCCAACAGATCCGCCATGCGCTCGTCGGAGACCTCTTCGAGGGTCTCGGCGGCCGTCTCGTCGTCGAGGGCAGCCACGATCTCGGCAGATTCGCGCAACGACAAAGCATCGACAATACGCGCCAAATCGACCGCGCTCAACTCGTTGAGGCGGTTGTACGAGACTTTGAGCTGCACTGGTGCCGCGCTGGCGAGGTACTGTGCATCGGCCCAACTAATCACATGCCGGCCGATGATGTGGCGTGCAGCAGCGCGTGGAGCCAAACGCCGTAGGAGTGCTTGTGGGCTGACATCGACGCCGACCACACAATAGTCGTTGTCGATCCGCGCCAGTTGGACGTCGTTGACCCGCACGATGCGGCGGCCGTTGATATCAATAATCTGGTGATCGAGGACGTCTTTATTCAACAAGACTTCGCCGTCTCGCCGGTCGAACCGCTGCAGGTTGAGCTGCATCGTGTTGAGCGAGACCGCGTCGTGGGTGACGGAGGTGATGTCGGTGGAAGGAATAAACATTGCCCGACGGTTGTCGCGCACCACAATCCCCGCGATGGGCGGGTAGCTGCGGTCGTCGATGCGGACCACCAGGTCAGAGACGACACCGATACCGCTCCCATCACGGGCACGGACCGGTATCTGCAACAGTTGCGAGACAAACAACATGGGATACCTCTGCCAAAACAGAAACCCGCGTGCATCAGCACACGGGTGTATCACCACGAGGCGCGCACGTCCAATCAGGCTCTATCGGTGTTGAATGAATGATAGTCGTCGTCCATGGTGCTAGTATACTCATCACAGCGATATTGTGTCAAAGGAATACCCATGCAGCACATGCACCGCACGACCGTCTATCACCGCACCATCGGCACACATCCCGCAGCCGTCACGCTCCAGCCTGGCGATACGCTTTCCATCGATTGTGTCGACGCCCACGGTCACGATGGCAGTGACCGTGCGGTCACACCCTCGGGAAACCCCATGTCTGGCCCCGTCGCCGTGGCCGGGCTTGCTCCCGGCGATGTGCTCGCCGTCACCATCGACGCCATCTCGCCGCTGCGGAGCCACGGCTGGAGTTACCCCACTCTCGCGGGGAACGTCGTCGACCCCGAGTACGTCAGCGCGTTGCCCTATGCCCCTGGCTCGGCACTCCCCAAAGAATACTGGGACTACGACGCCGCCACCCAGACGGTCACGAGCCGCGGCACACATGGAAAACCGATCACCGTCGCCTACGCGCCGATGATCGGCTGCTTCGGCGTGGCGCCCGCTCGCGGTGAAGCGATTTCGACGGCGACCTCGGGACCACACGGGGGCAACATGGATGTCCGCGGGTTTGGGGTCGGCTGCACGGTCTATTTTCCGGTCGCCGTCGCCGGGGCGTTGTTGCATGTGGGCGACGGGCACCTCGCCCAGGGCTGCGGCGAAATCGGTGGCACTGGAATCGAATGCGCAGTGCAGGTCGTGCTGACCTGCAACAAAGCACCGATGCAGGCGATCCGTTGGCCCCGTGCCGAAGACGCGACCCACCTGTTGTCGGTGGGCAACGCCCGCCCGCTCGACCAGGCGCTCCAGCATGCCACTAGCGAGATGCACCGGCTGCTCATCGAATGCGGTGCCGACGCAACCACCGCGGCGGTGCTGATGAGCCAGGCCATCGAATATCAAATCGGCAACGTCTTCGACCCGGCGTACACGGTGGTCGCGAAAATGTCCAAAAAAATACTGGCACAGCACGGGCTGCGCCAGTCGTTCCGCTCCTGAGCGTCATCACACGGTCAATTCGTGGAACCGGCGGTAGGCGTACCACATCGGGTATGCCACCGCCACCACGATCGCTGCCAACATGCCTCCGAACAACCATTCTGCTGGGAGCGGCAGCAATGCCAGCACAATGATGACGATTCCACCGGCCGCCATCCAACGTGCCGCCAACCGGTGTGTTTCGGTCCACACCGTCGGGTTCGCCAGCGTCCAGTAGGTGCGGAACCCGATGAATCCATTTTGTGGCACATCGACCAGCTGCCGACTGATGACCGCGAACAACACCCCGAGCAACCCGGCGATCCAGCGTTCGACGGTGAAGCCGTAGCCGAGCGCCGCCAGGGTGATGATGACGTGCAGACACCCTAAAAAAACCGCCATCACCGTGCTCATCTGCGCGAGCGCGTCGGCGACTGCCGTGTTGCGCTCCTTCCACGAGAAAACGGCCATCAATCCGGACACCAGCACGACCAACCCCGGAAAGAGCAGGCTCGCCGTCAACGGGTCGCTGTAGCCGTCGATTTCACCGCGGATATTCCAATGTGAGGGCACGCGCTCCGGCAGCTGCGGGTACGCCCAGGCGATGAATCCGATTACCACCACGATCACGATCACGGTGAGGAGATGCCACTGTGTGCGACGCATAGACGTTACCTCTCTGCTGGTGCAGACGACGGCTGACCAGGTTCGGTTGCCGGCGTCACTATACCACGGGTGTCGACGTGGGCAGCACGTAGAGCGGCAACGCATGACCGGCGCGGGGGACTGCGACCAACGGCGTCCGGTAGACCTGTTCGAGCAGGTCTTGCCGCATCACCGCGGTCGGACTGCCGTGTGCGAGGAGTGTCCCGCGGTCTAGCAGGATGAGCGTGTCCGCATTGGCGGCAGCCATGTTCAAATCATGCATCGCCGCGACAACGGTGACACCTGCGCGAGTCAACCGTCGCGCGATGTGGAAGATCCCAGCCTGGTGGTGTAGATCGAGGTGCGCTGTCGATTCATCGAGCAGCAACAGCTGTGGTTCCTGGGCGACCGCGCGTGCAATCGCGACCCGTTGCTGTTCGCCGCCCGAGAGGCGATCTGCCAGTGTATCGGCGAAGCCTGCGACCTCGCATTGTTCCATCGCGGCCTCGATGACGGCTGAGTCGGCGCCTGTCTCTTGCGCGTACCACGGTCGAAACGCATAGCGCGCCATGCCCACGACTTCTCGCACCGTGAAGCCGTGGGGCATCACCACGGACTGCGGGACCATGGCTACCACGCGCGCTCGCTGTTGTACCGTCGCCTGCGCGATGTTTTCTCCGTCGACAGCGATCGTCCCCGCCTCGAGGGGTAGGATCCCTGCGATCGCCTTCAGCAGACTGCTTTTACCGGCTCCGTTGGGCCCGATGCACACCACGAAGCTCCCGCGCGGCACCGTCAGTGACAGGTCGCGGAGGACGGATTTTTCTGCATATGCGACGGAAATGGCACGGATGTCGAGAAATGTACTCATCGGCTGGACTTCCGAAACAACAACACCAGAAATGCCGGTGACCCGATGCAGGCCGTGATGATGCCGAGCGGCAACTCTTGCGGCGCCGTCAGTGTCCGAGCCGCGATGTCGCACCCCACGAGAAAGACCGCGCCCGACAACGCGGCGGCAGGGATGAGGCGCCGATGATCACCGCCACTCACGAGACGCAGGGCGTGCGGCACAATGATGCCCACAAAGCCGATTAACCCGTGGAACGCCACGGCGGTGGCGGTCATCACGGTCGCACCGACGATCACCAAGCGGCGCACGAGCCGGACATTGATTCCCATTAACGTCGCTTGTTCTTCGGAGACGACCATCGCGTTCAGATCACGCGCGACGACGCCGAGCAGTACCATGCCGATGCCCAGCCCAGCGCCGACGATTGCAACCGCCCCCCAGCCCACCGACGACGCGCTCCCCAACAGGAAACCGAGTAAGCGGCTCGATTGTTCCCCAGCTCGGAGCATGAGAAACGTCGTCGCGGCACTCGCCACCATCCCGATGGCAATGCCAGCCAGGATCAACGCGTCACTCGTGCGGTGTTGGGAGCGCTGCGCAAACATACTCACCGCTGACACGACAGCCAGTGCGCCGAGAAATGCCCCGATGGGCACAGCCGAGATCCCCAGCCAGACCGGGGCACCGATGAACACCGCCAGCATCGCACCGAACCCCGCTCCGGCGGCGACACCGATGACATATGGATCCGCCAGTGAATTGCGGAACAATCCCTGATACGCCGCTCCCGACGCACTCAACGCTGCACCGGTGCAGGCGACTAACAGAATCCGCGGCAAACGGATGACAGTCAATATGCTCACGAGGTTTGCGGGGTACGCGTCGAGCGGCGCACCGACGAGCCAGCGGGCCAGGATGCCGCTCACCTGGGACAGCGGGATGGCGACGCTGCCGATGGCAACGGCCAACAACACCACTGCCACCAACAGCGTGCCCAACACCGGCAACAACCAGTGACGAACGAGTGCCGCGTCGTGTTGCCGGTGTCGGTGCAGCATGGTCAGCGACCTGCCGGGTGCAGCACGGCGATGACCGCACGTAACCCGTCCACGATCCGCGGTCCCGGTCGGCTGACGAGATTGTCGTCGATCGGGTAGACATTACCGTCTTTCACCGCGGGGATGCCTTCCCAGCCGGTCCGGGCGGCGACTGCCTCGGGGGTCACACCCCACAACGAGTCCGCCAGCAGGATGACCGCTGGCCCTTTGGCGACGATTTGTTCGAGACTCACCTGCGGATACGCCGACGTCGCGTCTGCGAAGATGTTCTCGCCGCCCGCTGCAGTCAACAGCTCTGCCACAAACGACCCCGGGCCGACAGTGTAGGGTTTCGCCGGGTCAGTCGCATCGAGCTC
>JBJOJU010000037.1:0-8199 GCA_046046485.1 Chloroflexota bacterium
GGCTCGACAAACCGGTGGTCGTCACCGAAATCGGCTTCCCATCGGCACCGGGTGAGGGCAGCCGCGATGCCGCGGCGGTGACCCGCGACCTCGGTGCGGCCCGCCGGGCAATCCTGACCAACGGCGGCTCGGGCATGGTGATCTGGTCATTCCAGGATTCGTTCGATACGCTCCTGGGTGACGTATACACAATGCGGTGATGTGGTGGGAATCGATGGGGCGCGCATAGGGGCGTGCGCAGAGCATAGGGGCGGGAAATATCCCGCCCCTATGCATCTCTACGCGTTTTTCCATTGGATTGACGTGGGTTGTTACGGATGTATGTGGCGACCCCGTCGATTGGACCGTTCACGATCTGCACATTGTATGCACGTTGCCAGATTGGCCATGGCATTGGAGATTGCGTTCGGTTCACACGTTGTGTCACAGATGCCTTCAACGCACCAATCACCACGCCGAGGTGGGTACCTCGTTCTCGTTTTTCTCCCGTGTGCTCAAGGAGGAGATGACAGTGATCCGGCATCACACAACTTTCCAAAACTTTTATAAAGCAGAAATGTGCAGGTATTTCGCTGATATGTTCCGCCAATATGGAACCGATATTGTTGAGCATCATTTCACCGTCTCTGATCTTCCCGAAATGATGCAATCGATATTTAGTGCATAGCGTGACATGGTAGATACCTTTTCGTGTCGGGTCGTACTTCCAGGGATGGGGTGAATTCTTCCTGCGTTTCATAGCCACCTCCTTCCTTGTCATACCGTCTGACGCAGACAAAAAGGTACGCACGTTTTCTACATTCTGCGACCTCCTCTTCTCCGCGCCTCTGCGCGATCGTCCCCTCCGTGCCTCCGTGTGAGACATGTATCCACCCCGAAATTGACAAAACCCCCTTCTCACCCGAAGATACCCCCACCCACCATACAGGAGATCAACGATGATTCCTCTGGCCAAACCCGGTGCCATGACCGAACACGAACGCTTCATGTTTGACACCTTTGGCTACCTCGTCATTCCCGATGCCCTGTCGCCGGCAGAAGTCGACGCGGTGCTCGCTGCCTCACGTCGTGCCCACAGCCAATACCCAAGCGGCGAATGGCGCCAGCTCGGCCACCTCTACGAAACCGAACCCGCCATCGAAGCCCTGATGGATCACGCCTCGGTTCTGCCCAAGATCCGTAATTTGATGGGTGATTACTTCATCCTGCAGAGCACCTGGGCTACTGTCCAGCCCGCCAACACCAAGGCCGGCGGCTACCACCAAGACGGCTCGGGCGTCTACGAATTCCGGCGGCTCGCCGGGACCCAGACCCCGTTGATGCAGCTGCGCGTCGGGTATTACCTGACCGACCAGTCCCAAGACGGCATGGGCAACATGGTGATGATCCCCGGCTCGCATAATCACATGACCGCCTGGCCGCGCGACATCGTGCCCGACACCAACGACCTGCCCATCCGCGATGTCATCTGCGGCAAACCGGGCACCGCACTCCTCTTCCACCAGGGCGTATTCCACCGCACCGGCCGTAACGACCGTGATTTCGACCGCCACACCATGCACGTCGTCTATTCACCGCCGTGGCTCATCCCCTCCGATCGCTCACAGAACGACCCGGCGTTCCTCGCACGCACCACCCCGCTGCGCCGAGCCCTCGTCGGCGAGTGGAAGCGCCCCGAAGAACCATTCGGCGTCGGCTACCCCCGCCCACCTTTCGCCGACTAAATCACCCCATCCCCGCGACCGGCGCTCACCCGAGCGCCGGTTTTTGTGTATTCGAAAGATGAATCTGCGATGTCGAAAGGTGCCTCTGCTACACTGGGTGCATCCACCTGACCCGACGCGCCGAAGGAGTCACAGATGCAGCATGTCCCAGCCCCCCGCCCTCGTATCGGGCTGTTCGCCATCGGCCTCGAAGCGTACTGGGGGCAATTCCCCGGGTTGCGTGAGCAATTGCTGGAGTACTACGCCGTCATCGCGGCGCAGCTTACCGCGCTGGGTGCCGAGGTCATCGGCGCGGGGATGGTCGATACCGCTCCTGCCGCCACCGCTGCCGGGGCACACTTCGCCGCGGCCCAGGTCGATTTGCTCGTCTGCCACACTGCCACCTACGCGACGTCGTCGCAGGTGCTCCCCATCGTCCAGCGCGCGAATACCCAAGTGCTGGTGCTCAATCTGCAGCCCGTCGCCCAGCTCGACTACCCCAACACCGACACCGCCAATTGGTTGGCGGCGTGTTCGGCCTGCTGTGTCCCCGAGATTTCCAATGCCTTCCGGCGTGCCCACATCCCCTTTCAGGTCGTCTCGGGCACGCTCCACGACGACCCACGTGCCTGGGGCCGCATCGCCGAGTGGGTGCGGGCTGCTGGGGCGGTCGCTGCGTTGCGCAACGCCCGCATCGGCATGCTGGGTCACCCTTACCCGGGGATGCTCGACATGTATAGCGACCCGACGATGTTCCACGCCCAGTTGGGGGCGCACGTCGAATGGCTCGAGTTCGACGAGCTCGCCCACGCCAGCCAGACCAGCACCACGCACGATGTGGAAAAGCGTGTTGCCGACATCCGCGGTGCCTTTGCCGAGGCACCGGTGGGCGTCGATCGCATCTCGCGGCCGGTCACCGAAAACGGGTTGGCCAACGCGGCCAAGACGTCGCTTGGCCTCGATACTCTGGTGCGTGACCACCGCCTCGATGCGTTGTGTTACTACCATCGGGGCATCCCCGGCATGCCCACCGCCGATGCTGCCGCACACCTCATCGTCGGCGCCACGCTGCTGACGTGGCAGGGGGTGCCCTGTGCCGGCGAAGGTGATCTGAAAACCACCGTGGCCATGTTCTTGATGGACCGCATCGGCGCCGGCGGCTCGTTCACCGAGTTCTATGCGATGGATGTGCCCGACCAGTTCGTCCTGATGGGGCACGACGGCCCAGCGCATCCGCACATCAGCGACCGCCAGCCCTTGATGCGGGCGTTGAGCCTCACCACGGCAAAGCGGGCGAAGGCATCTCGATCGAGCTCACCGTCAAAACCGGCCCCATCACCATCCTCGGGGTCACGCAAGACGGCAACGGGCGTTTGCGCATGCTCGTCGCCGAGGGCGAGGCGATACCAGGCCCGGTTTTGCAGATCGGCAACACCAACAGCCGGTTGCGCTTCGCGCTCGACCCGGCGACGTTCATGGATACCTGGTGCACCCAAGCACCCACCCACCACGTCGCACTCGGCGTCGGCCACCACGCCACCGTCCTCCGCCACGTGGCCAGCCTATTGGGCATCGAGTGCGTGGTGGTGGCGTGAGCGCCCGGGTCGCGCGCCAGCGCCTCGCCCAACCCGACCCGGCGTTTTCGCCGGCACCCATTTGGTGGTGGAGCGGCGAGCCGCTCGTGCTCGACCGCCTCGTCTGGCAGCTCGAACGTTTCGCCGACGGCGGGGTGTTCAACTTGGTCATCCTCAACCTGGCACCGTCGGGGCCGTTACACGGGTCATTAGCCGATAAGCCGCCGTTTCTGAGTACCGAGTGGTGGGATATTTTTCGGGGCGTCTGTGCTGCCGCCCAGCGTCTGGGCATCCGACTGTGGTTCTACGACCAGATCGGTTTTTCCGGTGCCAATCTGCAGGGCATCTTGGTGCGCCAGGAGCCGGCGTATGCCGGCCAGGAACTCGCCACCCAGATCGTCGCGTGTGCCGAAGCGGGCACCATCGCCTTCCCCAGCGGCGGCAGCCCCATCGCCGCCTGGCAGGTGGGCAACGACGGGGATCGGCAGTCATTGCCCGTCGTGTCGGGCATGGTCCGCAGCACCCACGCCGGGCACCACGAGGTCCAGCTGGTGTATGCGGTCGCCCGCGGGTTCGATTACCTGAGTGTGGCTGCCTGCGCCGCGTTGCGGGCGACGGTCCACGAGGCATTCGAGCGCGAAGCAGGGCAGTTTTTCGGCAGCGTCATCGTCGGGTCATTCCAAGACGAAATGCCATCGATGCCCACCTGGAGTGCCGATTTCGCGGCGTCGTTTGCGACCCACTACGGCTATGACCTGGTCGGCGAAATCGGCGCGCTCTACGGCGGCAACAGCCCCCGTGACCAGCAGGTGCGCATTGACTACCAACAATGGCGGGCAGCGCGCGCCGAAGCAGCGTTCTTCCGACCCTTCTACGACTGGCACGCCGCCCGCGGTCTCGTCTGCGGCTTCGACCAGCAGAGCCCGGCACGCATGGCATTGCCTGTCGGTGCCGTCGCCGAATATGCCGACTACATGCAGACCCACCGCTGGTACGGGGCACCGGGCAGCGACCACCATGGCAACGGCAAGATCCATTCGTCGCTGGCGCACCTCTATGAGCACCCCCGATCGTGGATCGAGGCCTTCCACAGCAGCGGCTGGGGCGGCACCCTCGAAGAGACCTTCGACTGGCTTGTGCCATGGCTGCGAGCTGGGTTGACCCTCTATAACCCCCACGCCGTCTACTACTCGACGCGTGGTGGCTGGTGGGAGTGGGCGCCGCCGTCGACCTGTTGGCGCCAGCCGTATTGGTTGCACTATCGCGTCTTCGCCGATGCCGTCATGCGCGCGACGGGGATCTTGGCCCTCGGCACACACGTCTGCGACATCGCGGTGCTCTTCCCCACCACAACGGTCCAAGCAGACGCGCCGTTCGCCGGTGCCGGGGCATCTGCCCGGCTGGCCGAGCGGGTGTTCGTCGACATCACCGGGTCGATGTTCTGGAACAACCCCAAACCCGGGGTGCTCGAACGCGATCGACGTGATTTCGACATGATCGACGACGCATCACTGGCCCGGGCGGCCTGCCACGACGGTGCGCTGCACGTCGCCGGCGAAGCCTTCCGCTGTGTGATTTTGCCGGCGGTGACGCACCTGCAGCCGGGGGCTGCCGACCGACTGCGTGCCTATGCCGCCGCGGGTGGATTGGTCGTCGCCGTCGCCGGTATCCCCGCGCAGCTCGCCGACACCCCCGGGATTATCGCCGTCGCCGACGCGGCGGCTCTCCCCGCAGTTTTGGCACGCCTGCCCCGCCGCGTCGACGGGCCGGCCCATGTCCTCGAACGCCGCGTCGACGGCGGGCGGCTCATGTGCATCACACCGCTGGTTTCTGGCTCGACGTTTGCCTGGTCGGGGCACTGGAACAGCACGCCGTACGCCTACGACGCCCAGCGCCTGCCGACTGCGGTCGATCTAACCATCGCCGGTGCCACAGTGGTCGAACACTGGCAGCTCACCGACGGCACCGTGACTCAGCTCACACCGCGCGACGGGCACTGGCACATCTCGTACCAGGATGCACCGTTGGCGCTCTTGTACGTCCCCGACGACGGGCACAGCACGGCACCGCTCACGCCGGCAGCAGGTGAAATCACCCAGGTCATCGCGCTCGACGGCCCCTGGCAGCACCACGTCATTCCCACTCTCGACAATCGGTGGGGAGATTTTGATCGGCCCGATTCGGGCTTTCTCATGCCCCAGACCGTACGCTTCGTCAGCGACGGTGGGGAAGTTACCCAGGGTTTCGGCACCTACGGTTGGTATCAGATCGCCGACGCTCCACCAGCGCCGCTGACTGCACTGCAGCCCGGCCCCGACCCGCTCGCGACGGCAGGCTGGCAGCCGTTGGTCTATTCGTTGACCAAGGGGATCCACAAAGACACCCTGCACTGGGGGATGCTCGGGCCCAAGGGCTATGTCCCCGAAGAATTCATGGCCTTTGGTCAGGTCGCAGCCGGCGCCACCGTCGCGGTACGCACCACGTTTGTGCTCGATGAACCCGTGGTAGGTGCATTGGTGGTCGCTGCTGCTGCAGCGAAACACATCTGGCTCGACGGGGTCTGCGTCTCGGTCGATTCGCCGGGGTATGCAGCGACGATTCCCGTGCAGCTCGCCACCGGCCGGCACCTGCTCGAGTTCTGGTTGACGACCGAGCAAGACATCCAGCTGCGGGGGAGTTGGGCACTGGTCCGTGACCCTGCCCGCTTCGCCCGCCCGAACTGGATCATGCAGCCCGATGCACCGCGGGCGGCGACCCACATTACCTTTTCGCACGCGTTCGCGCTCCCCGTCGCGAGCACGGGGGGCGGCCTGATGGTGGTCGCCGACGTGCCCATCACCGTCTTGCTCGACGGGGTCGACATCGGCCGCCAGGGCGGGTTTGACCCATACGGTAGTACCGTGCGCGTGCAACCCTACCAGCTCCCCGCCCTGGCTGCGGGTACCCACACCATCGCCGTCTATGCCCTCGACAGCGGCCGCGGCGTCTCGGTATTGGTCGACGGCCGCGCCGATACGGCCGTGGGCAGCACCCGCTTCATGTCCGGTGCCGGCTGGACCAGCCAGCGCGGCGCCGCACCCGCGCAGCCGGCGACGATCCGCCGCCGCCAGTGGGTCGATCTGACCTATGCCACCGACCCCGACCTCTATGTCGATATGGACCCGGGTTGGCCCCTCATCGACCGCCGACCGCACCCACTCCCGGGGGCGACCTGGCTCGAAGACCAGCCGGCAGACGCGACCGTCGTCGCGCTCGTCCCCGATGCCTACCCCGGGCTGCCCCGGAGCTGCACGTTGGCGTGGCGGCTGCCCGCTGGCGCGACCGCCTGTCGCATCACGACCCGCGCGACGGCGACCCTGACGGTCGACGGCACCTCAGTTCCGATCACCGATGGCTGGGCGCAGCTCCCGCTGGGTGGCGGTGCACCCGCCCTGACACTACAGGCGACCGCCGGTGCTGCCGGTGCCGCGTTGCTCGACGCCCCGCTCCAGTATCGCGACGCCCCCGGGCCGGTCGACCTCCCACAGTCGTATCGCGCGCTGGGGTATCACGACTACAGCGGCGCCATGGTCTACACCCGCACGATCGACCTGCCGTCGTGTGACGGGCGGTGGATCCTGACCTGTGCAGCGGTGCGGGGGACGCTGGCGGTGAGTGTCAACGGGATTGCCCTGACGCCGCGGGTCTGGTCGCCGTATGCGTTCGACGTCAGTGCGGCGCTGCGTGTGGGCACCAACGAGCTGACCCTGACCGTCACGAATACACTGGCGCCGTATATCGCAGGGCACAGCCCGAGCCACTACACGAGCCGGCATCAGGAAGAGAGCGGCATCCTCGGCAGTATTCGTCTCGAGCGGTCGACGGGTTGTCAGTGACGCGGCGAATCGGTATGATAGTCTTTATATTGTTCGTACGTTGAGAGGGACTGAGATGAACATCTCTCGTTTTCTGTTGGTGCTGACCCTGGCTACACTCGTCGCTGCCTGTGGCAACAGTGCCCCTGCTGCCGGCGATGCACCGGCGGAACCCGACACCGCCACTGAGGCCACCGCAGCCCCAGCTGACGGCGCCACCTCGGATGCAGACGCTGCCGAAGCGACGACCGACGATTCGGCGACGAGCGGTGACGCTGCCACCGAAGCAGACACCTGGACCACCGAGCAGTATGGTGCCAACCTCGAAAACCTTGAGAGCTACACCATCTCGTTCAACTACACGGTCACCACCGACGGCAAAGAGACCGTGTGGGCGTGGAAGCAGTCGAGCCAGGCCGACCCCGAACTCACCATCGCCACCTGGCAAGACACCAGCAACAGCGGTATGGGGGCGACGACTCTGGTGACGTCGGCCGACAAGATGTACATGGTCACGGGCGACCCAAAGACCTGCATGATCGTCAGCAACGACCAAGAAAATAGCGCGATTTTCGACCCCGACACCATCATGGGTAACTTCGGCTACGACTTGACAGCCGCTGGTGCCGGCCCGGATGTTAATGGCCGCCCGACCGACAAGTATACTTACGATAGCGAACTCCCCGATGGCTCGAAGTACACCTCGACGGTGTTGGTCGACCGCGGCGAACAGTACACCGTTCAGTGGGACGTCGAAGGCGTCAACAAGAACGGCGACAACCTCGAGCCATTCAAGTGGTCGTATGTCTTGTCGGATATCAACAGCGTCCCGCCGATCAGCGTGCCGGCTGAATGTGCTGCCATGACCGATGCCGCTGCCTGGCCGATGCCCGACGACGCGACCGTCACCATGCAGACGGCCGAGATGTTCAGCTTCACCACCGCAATGGCGATGGCCGATGTCGCCAAGTACTACACCGAGGCGATGCCGGCGGCCGGCTATACCGCAGCCGAAGGCGGCATGGACACCCCCGAGATGGTGATGCAGGCCTACACCAAAGACGGGAA
>JBJOJU010000093.1:0-3376 GCA_046046485.1 Chloroflexota bacterium
CCGTGATGTGCGGCGTAGACATTGGCACCGGCTGCGACGAACATCTGCGCGATCGCCGCGCCGATTTCGCGGTTGACACCGGTGACGACGGCGGTTTTTCCGGCGTATGCGTGTTGGGTCGACATCGATACGGAGCTCCTCAGCGATATCTGGGACAAAAAGCGGGGTGGCACGCAGTGCCACCCCGTTTCCCCCTGCTGCTGCTAGTCGCGCGCGAAGGCAGCGTCGAACTGGACGTTGGACGGAGTGTAGTCGTTGCGGCGGACAAATGCACAGGCGTCGGCTGCACCGTACTCGCGGTCCATGCTCATGTCTTCCCACTCGACCGACAGCGGCCCGGTGTAGGCGATGCGGTTCAAGGCGCGGAAAATCGGGCCCCAGGACATATCGCCACGACCCGGCGAAACGAAATCCCAGCCGCGGCGGGAATCGCCGAAGTTGATGTGCGAGCCGAGAACGCTGGTGTGCCCGTTGAGGTTGCGGACGCTCTCCTTGACGTGCACGTGGTAGATCCGATTCGCGAAGCGCTCGATGAAGGCTACCGAATCGACGAACTGGTGGTGCAAGTGGCTGGGGTCGAAGTTGATGCCGAAGCCCGGGCGATTGCCGATGGCGTTCAGGGCTGCCTCGGTGGTGTAGATGTCGTAGGCGATCTCGGTGGGGTGGACCTCGAGGGCGAACTTGACACCCACCTCGTCGAAGACATCGATGATCGGGTTCCAGCGCTTGGCGAAATCGGCGTAGCCTGCTTCGACCATGCCCGGGGCATTGGGCGGGAACGAGTAAATCAAGTGCCAGACCGACGACCCGGTGAAGCCGTTGACCACGCTGACGCCGAATTTGGCGGCGGCACGGGCAGTGTCCATGATTTCTTTGGCGGCGCGCTGACGAACCCCCTCGGGATCGCCGTCACCCCAGACGTGGGGCGGCACGATCGACTTGTGGCGCTCGTCGATGTTGTCGCAGACCGCCTGACCAACCAAGTGATTGCTGATGGCGTAGCACTTGAGGCCGTGCTTCTCGAGCAGAGCCTTCTTGGCCGGGATGTAGTTGGGGTCGCTGAGGGCTTTGCCCACCTCGAAATGGTCGCCCCAGCAGGCCAGCTCGAGGCCGTCGTAGCCGAATGCTTTGGCTTTGACGACGAGTTCGGCGAGGGGCATATCGGCCCATTGGCCGGTGAACAACGTGACTGGACGTCCCATCTGATGGTTCCTTTCGTATCGACGTGTCCGTCGGGCTTAGTATTCGGGGGTGACCCACTGCTTGTTGGACGCCGAGGTCTCGATGGCGTCGAGCACGGCTTGGCAGCGAACACCGTCTTCGAAGGTCGGTTCCGGCGACACGCCTTTGTCGATGCCGCACATCAGGTCATACACACCATGGGTAAACGTATGCTCCCAGCCGATGATGTGCCCAGCCGGCCACCAATGGTTCATGTACGGGTGGGCACCTTCGGTGACCAGAATCTGGCGGAAACCCTGCACGTCGGCGGCATCGTCATTGAAGAGCACCTGCAATTCGTTCATGCGCTCGAGGTTGAAGACGATGCTGCCCTTCGAGCCGTTGATTTCGAACGAATTGTAGTTGCGGCGGCCATTGGCGAAGCGGGTGGCTTCGAAGGTGCCCACAGCCCCATTGGCGAAGCGGGTCATGAAGAGCGCCGCGTCGTCGACGGTCACTTCGCCGAACTCGGCGCTGCCAGCGGCACCGAGACCACCGGTGGTGCCGGCGAGGAGCGGGCGCTTCTTGATGAAGGTCTCGGTCAAGCCGGTGACTTCGGCGATTTCGCCCACCAGCATGCGGGCCAGGTCGATACTGTGTGCACCCAGATCTCCCAAGGTACCAGCGCCGGCGACGTCTTTCTGTAATCGCCAGACGAGCGGGAAGTTGGGGTCCATGATCCAGTCTTGCAGGTAGACGGCGCGCCAGTGATAGATCTTGCCGATGCGGCCATCTTGGATGAGGCGCTTGGCGAGCTGCACCGCCGGGACGCGGCGGTAGTTGAAGTTGACCATGCCCACCACGCCGTTTTTGGTCACGGCTTCGTGCATCGCACGGGCCTCTTTGAGGGTGTTGGCCAGGGGTTTTTCACAGAACACGTGCTTGCCTTCGCCGGCGGCAGCAATGGCGATCGGCGCGTGGGAGTCGCCCGGGGTCGAAACGTCGATCAAGCCGATGTCTTTGCGCTGGACCAGCTTCTTCCAATCGGTCTCGTAGCCCTTCCAGCCCATGTCGGCGGCGGCTTGCTTGACGTTGGCTTCGTCACGCCCACAGAGGGCAGTCATTTCGGGGACGATGGGCATATCGGGAAAGAAGTGACCGACCTGCCGGTAGGCGTTCGAATGGGACTTCCCCATGAATTTGTACCCGACCAGACCCACACCCATTTTCTTGCTCATGCGAAGCTCCTTTACGTAGGCTTACTCGTGCGTGTCGAGAGAGGTGATTTCGATGCTGTTGCCGAACGGGTCACGGGTGAAAAACCGCGGCCGCCCGGGGATAGGGATTGTGTCGCTGCACTCATAGCCAGCGGCCGTCAAGGCGACGCGCACCAGACCTTGGTCGGCGACCCTGAGGCAGAAATGGCGCGTCGAGGGATCGTCGAACGCCGTTTCGGCGAAGACGTGCAGCTCACTGTCGCCGATGGCGAACCAGACGAGGTCGTTTTCGGTGATGGTCGAAGGAATCGCCAGCTCAGGGAGACCGAGGATGCCCGTGTAGAAGGCACGGGCGCGGGCCGCACTTTCGGCACCGTATGGCCGGGGGACACTGACGTGATGCAGATGCGGTACCATGGGGCATGCTCCTGACTATAGCGCAACAGTACGGTATAGCATCGGTGAGCGGATGGCGTTAGTGTAGCGGAGCGCCTGCGTTTGGTCAAATATCAGAAGCAGCGACGGAGGCGGCAATGGTGCGACGATTTGTGACAGGGATGGGGTATCTCGGGGCTGCCTGGCGGGTCTGCGGGACCGCACGGATACGGTGGTTGCTGTTTGTACCAATCCTCGTCAATCTGACCTTCGTCACGTTGTTGTGGCGCTACGGGCTGACCGGCGTCGCGTCGCGCTGGGTCATTGACCAGCTCGCGCTGCAGCTGCCACCCGCATGGACCGCGCTGGTGACCATTGTGTCGCGCTTTGTCGATATCGTCGTATTTGTGTTGGCGTCGTATGTGGCGTTGCGGTTCGGCGCGGTGCTCGCGAGCCCCCTGTATGGGCACATCGCCGAACGAGTCGCACTTGTGCTGCCAGACACCGGAAACCTCCCGCAGCGGACCGCCTGGGCCGACTTCGGGGCTGCGCTGCAGTACGAGTGGAAGAAACTTCTGATAAGTCTCTGCTTCGCTGTGGGTGGCCTGCTGCTGGCACTGATA
>JBJOJU010000096.1:0-4911 GCA_046046485.1 Chloroflexota bacterium
CAGCTCATTTCTGGCGACCGCTGCCTGGGTCACCCCGGGCACTGCAGCAAGCGGCGTCGCGCTGTCTCGCTCTGCGACGTTGATGTTACCCTTTGCAAAGCCGTCGCGACGTTGTGCGTCATCGGCGTCGTGGAACAACACGACGGTGTCGAGATACGGCTTCCCGCGGACATAGTGTGGGTTTGCGCGCAGATGGACGGCGCCGTCTGCGTCGCGTTCGGCGTAGGTGAATGGTCCTGCGCTGGTCGCCAACGTCACAAGGTTGAGCGTTTCGAATGGTTGTGCCTGCAGGACGTGCGCCGGCAGAATGGGTAGCGTCCAGAGCGTCACCAACGGCGCATATGGCGCATCGAGACGAAAAACGATCGCGTGTTCACCGACGGTGGTGATGTCGCGGATGAAGGTGAGTTCGTGCAGGAGCGGTGTGGTGACGGGGATCGCACGCAGGGCGTTGTAGGTGAAGGCCACATCGTCGGCCTGCAACGGCTGCCCGTCGGACCAGAGGAGATCCAGCTTGAGGGTCGCCGTGATCACCGTGCCACTCGGATCGACCGCGTACCCGTCGAGCAGCTCGAGCTGGGGCACGCCGTGATCATCGAGACGGGTCAATCCTGCATGCGTCAGCGTGGTCAGCACTTCGGCAGCCCGGTCGGTCAGATGCCATGGTTGGGCAGCGGTCACCGGCATGGGTAACGACACACTCAGCTCGCCACCACGGGGGATGCCCGGGGTCGGTGTCGCTGTGGTAATCGGATTCGGGAGCGCGCACGCCGTCAGGAGTGCGACGAAAACCCAGCGACCAACCCACCGGGCAAATCGCTGGGAGACGCGGGGGAAATCGTGGATCACAGGCCGACCGCTGCCCCGTCTTTGCGCGGATCAGATCCCGCATAGGCGACACCGTCTTCGACAACGATGATCTGACCGCCACCAAAGCCACCGACTTCGGCGGGGACGATTTCGTGGCCCAACGCAGCCAATGCCGCCTGGGTGGCGGCGTCGTGCTCCAGCGCGAGTGTCTTTTTGCCTTCGTACGGCTCGAGGAGTTCGTAGCGTGGCGCGTCGAGCGCTTCCTGCGGATTCATGCCGTAGTCGAGCATGTTGACCAGCATCTGCGCATGCCCCTGCGGTTGCATGAACCCGCCCATCACGCCGAAACTGGCATAGAGTGCGTCGTTTTTGGTCACCATACAGGGGATGATGGTGTGGTACGGCCGCTTCCCCGGTTCGAGTGCATTGGGATGGCCCGCTTCGAGCACAAAACACGCCCCACGGTTCTGCATGCAGATGCCCGTCTCGCCTGCGACGACTCCTGACCCGAAGCCGTAGTACAGACTGTTGATGAACGACACCGCATTGCCGTCTTTGTCGACCGCCGTGATATACACGGTGTCGTGCGAAATGGGTAGTTCGCCCGCATGCACCTCACTCACCCCCTCCATGTTGATGAGGGCGCGCCGCGGGGCGAGATATTCTTCTGACAACAATGCTGCAATGGGTGTCTGCTTGAAGGCCGGGTCGGCGATGTGTTTGGCGGCATCGGCAAACGCGAGACGCATCGCCTCGATCTGGATGTGCAACGACGCGGCCGAATGCGCTGGGTATTGCTGCATGTCGATGCCGTCGAGCAGCCGCAACGCAATCAACGCCGTTAAACCCTGACCGTTCGGCGGGCATTCGTAGACGTCGTAGCCGCGGTATTTCGCCGTGGCCGGGTCGACCCATTCACTCTTGTGGGCTGCCAGGTCGTCGGCACTCAGGTAGGCACCGTCTTTTTCGAGAGCCTTCACGATGCGCGCCGCCAACGCGCCGCGATAAAACGACTCGGCCCCGCCGGCGACGATTGCTTCGAGCGTCGCTGCCAGTTCCGGCTGGTAGAAGCGCTGCCCCAACACCGGCGCGACGCCGTTGGGGAGGAAAATCCGCGCGGCATCGGGGTGCAACTGCAGCTTGGCAGTGGCCTTGGCCCAGCCGCGGGCAATGATCTCGCTGACCGCGAACCCGTTGCGGGCGTAGCGGATCGCCGGGGCGAGGATCTCGGCGAACGACAATTTTCCATGGGCACTGATGAGCGATTCCCAGGCAGCGACGGCACCCGGCACGGTGATGGGGAGCACACCGGTCAAAGGAATTTTCGCCATACCCTGGTCTGCAAAGACCTGACGATTCAAGCGTTTGGGTGCGCGGCCGCTCCCATTGAGGGCACGTACCTGTTTGGTTTTTGCATCGTAGACGAGCGCAAATGCATCGCCGCCGATGCCCGTGCTCATCGGTTCGACGACGTTCAGCACCGCAGCAGCGGCGATGACGGCGTCTGCAGCGGTACCGCCCTGGGCCAACATCTGCAACCCGGCTTGGGCTGCCAAGGGGTGACTCGTGGCCACACTGCCGCCCGTACTGACGACCATCGAGCGGCGTGACGGATATGCACTCATGCTTTTCATGGCAGTCCTTATGTCAATTTTTCAACGATACGGTCGAAATCGGTACGGCTGAATGGACCGGTGGCGCGCCAGATTTCGCTGCCGGCACGGTCAAACAGCACATAACTGGGGGTCATTTCGACCCGGAGCTCGGTGGCGACCGCACGCTGGCTGGCGTCGCGGGCATCCAGATAGACCACACGCAGTGTACCGGCGTAATCCTGCTCGATCCCATGCACGATGGGCTTCGTCGCAGCACAACCCATTCAGAACTCGGAGTAGAACTCGACCAAAACCGGTTTCCCACCGCGGAGTACCGCCGGGATGTCGGCAGTGGCCGTGCGACGGGCGTAGCGCACCAGCGCCCATGCGCCGACCGCAGCGACCAGCACCGCTGCGATGGTGAGGGCGTTCCACCCGCTGGTCATACCGGAATAGACTGCACCGGCGACGACGAGCCCGAGGAAGAACACCGTGGAATGGCGATTGACGATCATGCGACCTCCCACACGAAATACGGCTCTGGCTGGATTATACAAGAGCTACGCCCCGACGCCCCGTCGGTTGGATTCGGTATAATACAGACGGCAGCCAGAGGGGGGCACATGTACGACGACAAACCACAGCACGAATGCGGGATTTTCGGGATCTTCGCACCCGACGAAGACGTCGCCCGAATGACGTTTTTCGGCTTGTATGCACTCCAACACCGCGGCCAAGAAAGTGCGGGCATCGCCGTCGCAGACGGCGGCTCGATTGCCCTCCACAAAGAGATGGGTCTCGTCTCGCAGGTCTTCACCGAAGAAAAACTCAAACCGCTCAGCGGTCATATCGCCATCGGGCATACGCGCTACTCAACCACCGGTTCTTCCAAACTCCTCAATGCCCAACCATTTGTCGTCCAGAGTGCCCTCGGTCCGTTGGCAATCGGCCACAACGGCAACCTGACCAACATCGCCGAGCTACGCAACGAACTCTTCCAACGCGGGTTCGGGCTGAGTTCGACCAGCGACAGCGAAGTCATCGTCCAGATGCTCGCGGGTGGCCCGGGGAACGGCTGGGACGAGCGCATCAACGCGCTGATGTCGCGTGCCGAAGGTGCCTACTGTCTCACGATTCTGACCAAAGACACCCTCTATGCCCTGCGCGACCCGTGGGGTGTCCACCCGCTCTGTCTGGGCAAAATCGGCAGTGGCTGGGTGGTCGCGTCAGAGAGTTGCGCCCTCGCGACCATCGGTGCCGATTTCGTACGCGAGCTCGATCCCGGCGAAATCGTCGCCATCGATGCCCACGGCCCTCGCACCATCGGCACTCACCACGCGGCCAAACGCTCGCTGTGTCTCTTTGAGTATATCTACTTCGCACGCCCCGACTCACACATGGACGGCCGCACGCTCCACGCCGCTCGGGTCGACGCAGGGCGCATCCTCGCCGAAGAATCACACATCGACGCCGACGTGGTCATCCCCGTGCCCGACAGCGGCATTCCCGCGGCGATCGGCTATGCACAACGTTCGGGCATCCCCTACAGCGAAGGGCTCATCAAAAATCGCTACATCGGGCGGACATTCATCCAGCCCGACGACCGCCTGCGCAAAGTGGGCATCCACCTCAAATTCAACCCCCTCAACGACAACCTCGAGGGCAAACGTATTGTGTTGATCGACGACAGCATCGTACGCGGCAACACATCGGGGCCGATGGTCAAAATGCTCCGTGCCGCCGGTGCCCGCGAGGTGCACATGCGCGTCTCGTCGCCGCCCATCAAACACCCGTGTTACCTCGGCGTCGACATGGCGACCTACCCGGAGCTCATCGCGCACCGGATGGACGTCGAACAGATCCGCGCCCATCTCGGGCTCGACAGCCTGGCCTATCTCTCGCTCGACGGGTTGCAGCGCGCGACCGGTGCACAGGGCTTCTGCAACGGCTGCTTCACTGGTCAGTACCCGGTCGAAGTCACCTTCCACGACAAACATGCGTTTGAAACCCGCAAGTAGGCTCGCACCGCTCTACGATGCACTGCGCGGCCATTTCGCCCACGAACCGCGCTGGTGGCCCATCCACACCGAGGATCGTTCCTACGAGGTCGTCGTGGGGATGATCCTCGTCCAACAGACCCAATGGGGCATCGTCGAAGCGGCGGTGCTGCGCATCTTGGCGGCGGGCTACGATTCGTTCGCCCGGCTCGCCCACGCCGACCTGGCCGAACTCATCCTGCTGGCCAAACCCTGTGCGTTCTACACGCGCAAAGCAGCCGCCCTCATCCGTATTGCCCAGCACATCACCGCGCTGCCCGCCGGGTTTCCCACGCTCATCGACGGCGACCGTCACGACCGCCGCCAAGCCCTCCTCGCCTTGCCGCAGGTGGGTCGCGAAAGCGCCGATACGATGCTCCTCTATGCTGGCGACCATCCGCTGTTCATCGTGGATGCATACGCCCGGCGCGTGCTGCACCGCACCGGAATCTATGCCGACCAGGTCGACT
>JBJOJU010000120.1:0-2817 GCA_046046485.1 Chloroflexota bacterium
CCATCTCGGTGCCGGCACCGGCGTCAGTCGGGGCGACAGCATGTTGCTCTTTTGCGCCGGCATGGTCATGGCCGTCACGCCCGGCAAAGTGGGAGAGGTCCTCAAATCCTACCTCCTCCGCCGCATCAACCAGACCCCAGTTTCGGTGTCGGCCCCCATCGTCTTCGCCGAACGCATGACCGACGGCATCGCGATGCTGCTGCTGATGGCGGTCGGGCTCACGCTCTACCCGCCCGCAGCCCCGTTGTTCTATCTCCTGCTCGGGCTCACCGTTCTCGGCATCGCCGCCTTGCAGTCCGAACGCCTGGTGGGATACGTGCTGGCACGGCTGGCCCACACCCGCTTTGCCCAACCGTTGCACAACGCATACGAATCCAGCAAATCACTGCTGGGCTGGAAGATGCTGCTGGGCAACACCCTGCTGAGTATCGTCTCGTGGTTTTTCGAGTGTGTCGCGTTTCTCTACGTGCTCCAAGGCCTGGGGATCGCACCGAGCTGGGTCGTCCTCCAGCAATCGACGTTTATTTTCGCCGCGTCGACGTTGTTCGGCTTGGTGTCGCTCATCCCCGGCGGCTTGGGTGTCTCGGAGGCGTCGTCGACCGGGTTATTAGTCTGGATGGTCCCGATGACGCAGGCAGCCGCCACCGCGGCGACCCTCGTCATCCGCTTCGGGACCCTGTGGTTCGGCGTGGCAATCGGGATGGTCACCCTGGCCTGGTTCAACCGCCGCTACCCCGAAACAGCCGAAGGAGAAGAGGCATGATTCGTTGGGCACTGCGTCTCGCCGTGGTGGGTCTCGGCCTCGTGTTGGCGAGCTGTAGCACCGCACCACTGCTGAGCAATGTGACGGTCTCGGCACCGACCCTGCGCCCCACCGGCAACGGCGAATCGGTCAATGTCGGCTACGTCATCGGCCAACCAGCCACGGTGACCATCGAACTCGTCGACAGCAACGGCACCCGCTACGTGCTGCGCGACGGCGTCGCGCGCAACGCTTCGACCGATGCCTACCAGCTGCGGGTCGACGGCACCGCGCCTACCGGTGACCCGGTCCTCCAGCAGCGCGCATTAGCCAGTGGTGGCTATACCGTGGTCGTGACGGCCCAGAGCACCAGCGGCACCACCGCCACCGAGCAGGTCCCCCTGACCATCGCCAGCGCCGATACGCCGCCGCCGTTGATCGAGAATTTGGTCGCCTTCCCGACCACGATTTCGCCCAATGCCGACGGCCGCGACGACGTCAGCGAAATCACCTACCAGCTCCCGGTCACCGCCACCGTCGACATCAGCATCACCACGCCCGACGGGCGGTCACTCCCCTTCATCACCGGCGAAGAATCCGGTCCGCAGGTCCATCGCCAGGTCTGGAACGGCAAAACCACCGACGGGCAGATATTGCCCAACGGCGACTATACCTACACGATCCGCGCACTCGACCGCTACGGCAACATCGTCGTCACCAGCGACACGATCACCATCGCCGACAGCGGCCAACCCGAAGCGACCATCACCTACAGCTACATGGCACCGCAAGCATTGTTGCTGGGTGACGTGTTGACCGTGACCATCCGCATCGAAAACACCGGCACGGTGCCTATCCGCACCTACGGGCCGGCGTCTGGCTACGAATACACCACCAATGACGTCTTTTCGTCGATCGCCGACGGCAAGTACACCGCGAAATCGGGCGGATTCTGGCGCATCGGAGTCGACTGGGATGCCAATTCGGGCGGTGCAGCCAAACGCTACCCCTACCGTTGGGCGATGACCCCACGCCCGCCGTCAGAGTGGAAAATCCCCTACGTCGAGGACGAATTCCTCCCCGGCGAACGCTGTGAGGTCGTCGGCCGCATCAAGATCCTGCAGCAAGAAAACAAAATGGGCTTCTATGTGGGCCTCATCCAAGACGGCGTTGGGTTCTACCAAGACAAAAGTGGCCGGACGATTATCAAGGTGAATTTCTAGAGGAAACCATTCAGGGCGGGGCGCAAACCAATAGAGCGGGGCACAGACTGATAGAGAGGGTCACACAGTTGTGTGACCCTCTCTATCGGTTCCAATTGGTGCGAGTTACCCAGCCGTACACGGCTGGGTGCAGTGAGCATGACCACGGTACGTGGCCATGCTTACTGCATCACCATCCCGCCGTCGCAGTTGAACGTCTGCCCGGTGATGTAGGATGCCTGGTCCGACGCCAAAAACGTGACCAATCCAGCGACGTCTTCGGGGGTCCCGAGGCGCCCGAGCGGGATCTGCTTCTTGAGCCCGTCGCGCATCTCATCGCTCAGCACCGAGGTCAATTCGGTGTCGATGAAGCCGGGTGCCACCGCGTTGACCGTGATCGAGCGTGAGCCGAATTCGCGGGCGACCGACTTGGTGAAGCCGATGATGCCCGCTTTGGCAGCGGCATAGTTCGCCTGCCCAGCGTTACCCATCAAGCCCACCACCGAGGTGATGTTGATGATGCGGCCATAGCGGGCACGCACCATCGTGTTGATGACGGCTTTGGTCGTCAAAAACTGGCTCTTGAGGTTGGTGTCGAGCACCGCATCCCAGTCGTCGTCTTTCATGCGCATCAACAACGTGTCACGGGTGATCCCGGCGTTGTTGACCAAGATGTCGACGCGACCATAGGCAGTCGTCACATCGGCGAAGAGTTTTTTCACATCGTCGGCGTTGGCGACATCGGCCTGGATGCCCACCGCGCTGCCGCCCGCCGCCACGATCGCCGCCACCGTCTCGTCGGCGGCAGCCTGGTTGCCGCGATAATTGACCACCACCGTCGCACCGGCCGCTGCCAGCGCCAACGAAATCGCC
>JBJOJU010000156.1:0-4675 GCA_046046485.1 Chloroflexota bacterium
TTCCGCGGTGCGACCGTCGAAAACTTCGTCCATTTCCCCAGTCGCTGCCACAGCGCGCTGGGCGCTGTTGTGACGCAGATACCGCTCATCACCAACTACCGCTCGCACCACCACGTCGTGACCGGCTACAACCGCTATATGGGTGACGATCGGCTCTGGCGCACCGAAACACGCTACTGGCGCGTCACCAAGACCATCCAACCACATAACCCACACGAACACCAGCATTCGTCACTGATCGCCACCCAACCCGGCCGACCCGATGCGATCTCGGCGGAAGTGGCAGCCCTGGCTCGACGCCTCGTCGACGAGGGCAAAGTGACCGACCCGAGCCAGATCGCCGTCTTGTTCCCGTCAGTGCAGTTCCGGGGCAAAATCAACGAACGCGTCAAGGCGATGCGCAACGCGTTCGAAGCCGTCGGGCTCAAGGTCTATGCCCCGCGGGCGGGCCGCTTCCTCGAGGTCGACGAAGCCATCGACATGTTTGGGGTGCTGATGCACATCACCGGCAAACCGACCATTGCCGACGAGATGCGCATCGGCGACTTCAAAGACTACACCGATTGGCTCGACCAGATCTACGCCCGCGGCACCGCGATTATCAACGCCGACCCGCTGTTGGCCAGCTACATCGCGATGCGCCGTACCCAGATCGACACCCGCGCCAGTGACTACACGGCGATGACGACGGCACTCAGCGACCACTACATGACGCGCGACGATGTCTACGACCCGGACACGACGCAGACCCCGAATGTGCGTGCCGTCCTCCTGCAGGCCAACATCTCGACCGCTGCCAAGAGCGCCTTGAGCGGCGCCCGGCTCGACCGCAACGCGCGTCTGCGCCGTGATGCCGGCAATCCGTACGTGGCCGCTCAGTTGATTGCCCGGGCGACCACGTTCGACTACGGCATTCTGGATGTCTTCTACCAGCTGATGGGCTTTCGCCACTTCAAGGCGATGGCCGATCTGGCGCAGAGCGGGGGCGACGAAGGCCCGATTTTCAACCTGTCGCTCATCTCGCAATATGTGTCGCGCTTCCTCGAGTCGCAGACGACAGCCCTGCTGAGCGCCCGCGATTTCGTCAAAGAATCGTTGGCCCGCCGCTTCTGGCTGCGCTACGTCTATGTCCTCTACCGGAGCGGCGAGAGCGAGTACGAAGACCAAGAGATGATGTTCCCGCGCGGGCGCGTGCCGTTCTTGACCATCCACCAGTCCAAAGGGCTCGAGTTCCCCGTGGTCATCCTGGGCAACACCAACAAAAACGACACGATGCAGGAGCTCGAAAAGATCATGCGGCTGCTCATCGATCGCGAACGCGAGCCGGAGGCACTCAGCCCGCGCTACGACTCGTATCGGCTCTTCTATGTCGCACTCTCGCGGGCCAAAAACATGTGCATCCTCACCAACTACGACGGCCACGGCAAACAGATGCACGAGTCGATGGCGCGCTTGCTCCATGACTGCCACGACCTGATCGTGCGCGCGCCCCACGTGCAACTGACCCACATGCCCGTCGCCGGCGAGCCGGACGAGCCGCTGCCCAAGCGCTACAGCTTTACCTCGGATTACATCAGCTACCTGACGTGTGCGCGCCAGTACATGCTCTTCCGCAAGTACACGTTTGCACCGTCGCGCACGCCGCACCAGATGTTCGGCAGCCTGATCCACCGCAGCATCGACGAAATCCACAACCGCCTGATCACCCTCCGCGAGGAAGGGACCATATGACGCACCCGACACGCATCGACATCGACCAAGCGCGCCAGTTCTTCGAAGACACCTACGAATCGCTCCAGGCCGAACACGGCTTCGGCCTCGACCCCGATACCCTGCGCGACGCCTGGCGCCACGTCGAGCTCTACTGGCGCAAACTTGACCAGCGCATCGCCGCCAAAGTGACCGAGACCGAAGTCCCGCTCACGCTGATGAACCAACGCACCCCGCAAGGGCGCGCCTTTGCCATCCACGGGGTCATCGACGTCGTCGAGGAAAACGACGTGGTCACCCTCTACGACATCAAGAGCCACGAGCTGAAGCGCATCCACGAAGACAAAACCCGCTACGCGCCCCAGCTCGAGGTCTATGCGCACATCTGGAACCAACTGCGCGGCCAGACGGTCGACCAGACCTGCATCATCTCGACCGACCCGCCCGACGACGTCAAAAACATCCTCGACTACAATCAGATGAACGACGAGGAACGGCGTGCGTTCGAGAAGTGGGACCCGGTCGTGCCCATCGAGTTCCGCAATGATCGGATGAACGAGACGATCCGCGCGTTCGGCGAAGTGGTCGACAAGATCGAAACGCGTCAGTTCACCCCGCCCACCGTCGATCAGCTGCGCAATCTGTGGCGCAACCGCAACGTGCAGATGATCTGCTCGAAGTGCGACGGCCGCTACTCGTGCGACGGCTACCGCCGCTTCGTGCGCGACGTGGGAGGGACCTCGGCCGACACGATGACCTTTTATCTCGACCACGGCATGCGCCCACAAGAGTACGACGTGCGCCTCGACGCCGTCGCCATACAACAAATCGCCCCTTCGGACGAAGACGACGATCTGCAGACGGTCCTCCCCTTCTGATCCACGCGCACCTGCACAGCCGCACCGACCGTCAGCGCTGACCGCGCGGAGCAGCCTCCGCTCCGGCACTACCAGAAAGAACGACCACCGCCATGGATACGACCAGCACCCCCCTCGCAGACGCCAGCGGCCTGAGTGCCGAACGCCGCGCCACCCTGCGCGCCATCGCCCCCGAGCTCTTCCCCGGTGGCGGCGATGAGATCGACATCGATGCACTGCTCGCCTACTACGACCTGAGCAGTGAACCGAGCGCCAAAGAGTCGTTCGGACTCGACTGGGTGGGCCGCCACGACGCGATGCGCGCCGCCGGCCTGGCCGCCTCCGGCACACTGGTGCCTGCGGAACGCAGCGACAGCCAGAACCTGATTATCGAAGGCGACAACCTGGAGGTGCTGCGCATCCTGCGCAAGAGCTACAGCGGCCGCGTCAAGCTGATCTACATCGACCCGCCCTACAACACGGGCAACGACTTCGTCTACCCGGACAACTACGCCGAACCGGTGGCCGACTACCTGCGCCGCGCCGGCGCCGTCGACGCCGAGGGGGTGGCCACCAGCGCCAATACGCGCAGTGACGGCCGCTTCCACGCCAAATGGCTGACGATGATGTACCCGCGCCTGGTGCTGGCCCGCGAGCTGCTGCGCGACGACGGCGTCATCTTCGTCAGCATCGACGACAACGAGGTGCACAACCTGCGTGCCGTGATGAACGAGATTTTCGGGGAAGAGAATTTTGTCGGAAATATCAAACGACGTGCTGCAAGAAAAACCGCCTTTCTCAGCAACAAAATGACTGATATGTGTGATTATGTTGTGATATATCAAAAATCGGATGATGTGCAAGCACTCACTGCTGGTAGTGTGTCAGATGACACGAGGCCAGTATTTAATCAGGGAAACAAAATCACAAGCAGGATTGTCCGTGTAGGTACACCTGCGCGATGTCAGGATTGCACTATTAAAAAGAATAAGTACGCAACAAGAAGCCTTGAGTTTGAATTGACAGCTGATTTAGTCATAAAAGATGGGCGCACGGAAAACGAAGTCACAGTGTTCGGACCATGGAGAATCAACCAAGATGTACTCGATAAAACTCTGTTTGTAACATCGAATAACGGATTACGACGAAACCTTCTTGAAGAAGAGAAGTTACAAGGTAAATTGCTCAATGATCTTTTAGATGATGCTAATTGCTATAACGAAGCTGGCTCGGAATTGCTTTCGTTGCTTCTGAACAGACAAAGCGTATTCGACAACCCAAAACCGATTGGGTTAATCAATTATTTGATTTCAGCAGTAAATTCCGATACTGATGGAATCATTATGGATTTTTTTGCTGGCTCTGGTACAACTGCACATGCTGTTATGGAGAAGAACGCGGCGGATGGAGGAGCACGAAAATTCGTTCTTGTTCAATTCCCAGAAACACTAAACCCTGCGAACAAAAATCAAAAAACCGCCGCCGAATTCTGCGACAGCATCGGCAAACCGCGCACCATCGCCGAAATCACCAAGGAGCGCGTGCGCCGGGCTGCTGCCAAGATCCGCAGCGAGAACCCGCTCTTTGCCGGCGACCTGGGCTTTTCGTCGTACAAGCTGACCCCGGCCCACATCCTGCCCCTCAAGCCGGTGACGCACGCGAACATCGCGAGCGCCACGGCCGACATGTTCGCGGAGCGGCTGGCTGCAGGCTGGACGATCGACGGCTTGTGCAGCGAGGTGCTCCTGCGCGAGGGCTTCCCCCTGACCGCCAGCATGAGTGAGGTGCACGGCTGGCGCTGCTACACCGCGCCGACGGTCGGATTCCCGCTCTACATCAACCTGACCGACCCGATCGGTTCGGTCGCCGCGTTGTGTGGCCACCTGGCCGCCGAGACGGGGCACCGCGGCGTCAACAAGCGCCACGGCGTGGCGGTCTGCTTGGACCGGGCACTGTCGACCGTCGAGCGCGTCAAACTGGCCGAATACGTCACCATCAAGACGATCTAGCGGCGAGGAGGAACGCACCGATGACGACCCCCACCATCCGCATCGTCTACAGCGACGCCCAAGAGCACCAGCGCGACGCTATCGCCGCCGTGGTCGACT
>JBJOJU010000194.1:0-9283 GCA_046046485.1 Chloroflexota bacterium
CGGCCACGATCATCAGGACGATGATCTGGATGGCACGCGCCCAGGCGTCGCTCGACATCGCAATGGGCAGTGTTTCGGCGGGCTGGAAGTCGAGGAACGACTTGGTCCAGGTCATGAACAGCGCCGCCAACTGGCCCAGCAATGTCCCCACCGAAATCGCCGCCAACCCGATCAAGAGCCATTCGATGAAATAAATACCCATCACCTGCAGGCGCGAGGCACCACGGCTGCGCAACACGGCGATTTCGTTGCTCTGGCGCTGGACCACCAGCCCCGCCACCAAAACGACGAAGTAGCCGATGAGGCCCAGCACCGGCACCGAGAAAATCGTCAGCGTCGCGGTGAGTTGGCGGACGCGCTGGATGTGGCGCATCATCGCGTCGAGCGGCGAGACGTCGAGGCGCATCCCCTTGAGCAACTTGTTTGCTTCGGAGACGGTGCGGTCGATGCGTGTCCCGAAGGCGGGCACGTCGTTGGAGTGCACCACGCTGCCGTCGGCGACGACGTACCAGACCGCGACGTTGATCGGTTCGGGGTTGGCGGCCAGAAGCTGGTTCGAGAAGCCGTCGACGGTGGTGAACAGGGTCTCGTGCAGGACGTCGGGCGAGTAGAACCAGTATTCCTCGGCGGGGTCTTTGGGGACCCACAAGCCGGCGATTTTGACCGGGATCATGCTCGCTTCGGGTTTATCGCGCTGGGCAAAGATGTAGTACGTCTCGCCCGGCTGCAACCCCAGCCCGAATGCGAAATCGGCCGACAATAACACCTCGAGCGGTTCGTCGGCAGCGGTCGCCACCGGCATCCGGCCGTCGATGATGTCGACGTGTGCTTCGAGCTGGTCGGCGAACGCGACCGACACCCAGCTGAGTGCCTGGCCGGAGCCGGAGGCGGTCAGTTTGAGCGGGATCTTGTCAGTGGCGATGTAGCGGGTCTGGCCGAGGATGTCGAGGCCGAGGCGACTCCCCAATTGGGTGTCGAAGTAGTCGTTGGGGGCTGCGAGCTCGGCCGGAGTGACCGGGCCCGACATGCTCCCCAGGTAGCGGTACATCAAGGCAAAGGGCGGGCGCCGGGTGCCGTTGATGGGCGACGAAAGCTCTTCGCGCAAGATACGGTAGCCGACGGCTTCGGCGTAGACGGGGATGCTGACCACGATGGCCACTGCGACGGTGAAACCCGCCGCGATTGCCAAGACCAGCGACAAATTGCTCCACAGGCGGCGCCCGACCACCATCACCATGCCCGAGAGCCAGGTGACGATGGCAGACGCAACGGTGCGCTGTGGGCGAGACGACGATGTGTCGGTGTCGGACGCTGCCATTCGAATGCCTCCGCTCGCCTTATTGGCCGACGATGACGTCGCCGGCCTTGAGGCCTTCGAGGATCTCGACTCGGTCACTGCTGACAATCCCAATGCGTACGTCTTGGCGGCGTTGGCGGTCGCCTTCGCGCACCACCACGAAGCGGCGGCCTTCGAACGACCGGACGGCCTGGGGCGGCAGCCACAGCGCGTCTTTCTGTCGCTTGAGGGTGATGACGACCTGGGCGAGGTCACCGACGTCGGCCTTCATATCGGCCGGTAGCGTGTACTCGACGTGGTATGCCGGGTCTGGGTTGATCGTCGACGAGGACGAGGTCGCTTTGGTGGGCAGTTTGGTAATCACACCGGGGATTTCGACCGCCGGCGCGCGGGCCAAAAAGATGCTGACCGGGACACCGACGCCGATCCGAGTCGAGTCTTCGGTCGAGACACTCTGCACCAAGATTTCCTTGGCAGCGTCGTTGATGGCGGTGATGACGGGGCGGTAGGCTTCGACCTGCTTGCCCGGTGCCGTCGACACTTCGGCCGCGATGCCGTCGAACGGCGCGATCAGCTGACCGGCGTTGATGGCCTTCTGGACGTTCTCGAGGGCGAGCTGGGCGGCCGAAACGGCCTTCTCGAGCTCGGGATCACCGATCTGCGAGGCTTCTTTGACCGCGAGCTCGGCCCGCGTGACTGCCCGCTGTGACGACGCCAGTGCATCTGGGTCGGGTGTACCGGTCAGCTGGTCGTAGGCGATCTGGGCGCGCTGGAGCTGGGCTGCAGCGGCGTCGATGAGCGGCTGCCGATTGGCCTTGGCGGCGATCAACGTCTGGTTGGCGTTGGTCATCGCGGTCGTGCCGGCGTCGAGGTTATTCTGGGCGTCGATGTAGGCCTGGCGGCGACGGTCGTACTGGGGGTGCTTCTCGTCGTTTTTCACCCCGTCCCAGTCGTACAACGCCTGGGAGTAGGCCTCTTGAATGAGCGGCAAGTTGCGCTGGGCGGTATTGAGGTCGGCCTGGGCGCGCTCGACGTCGTTATTGGCGTTGGCCACCGTCGAGGCGTAATTGGCGCGGGCGCTCTCGAGATTCGCTTTGGCGGCGGCGACGTCCGACGGCCGCGGGTTGAGCAGCTTGTCGAGGTTGGTCTGCGCTTCAGCGAGGTCGAGTTCGGCGCGCTGGCGGGCCAGGTCGCGCTGGGTCGCGCTGCGCTCGTACTGAATCTTGACCTGGGTGTAGTTCACTTCGGCTTGGCGCAGCTGATTGGGCAAATCACCCAGATCGAGCTCTGCCAAGACCATACCCTTGGTGATGACGTCGTTGCGCTCGATGTTGACGACTTTAACGAAGCCCGACTGCTCGAAGGCGAGTTCTTGCTGCTTGACCGCTGCTACCGTGCCGCTGACTTTGATTTCGTCGACGACATCGCCCACTTCGACCGTGTAGGTCTGCTTTTCCATGGCTTGAGCGGGGGGGCGTGGGGTGGGGGTGGCACTCGTCTTCGATGAACTGGCACTCGAACACGCCGAGAGGAACGCGGCGATGACGACCAGAGACACTACCGTGTGTCGCATATGTCCCTCAATCCTTTTTTGATTTCAGCACCGAGATGCTTTCTCCTGTCATTATACGACAGTGCCTCGGATAGGCGATGGACGCGGTGTCATACTTTTGTATGACGAAAACGACCACCGCGGGCGGCGCGCGCCCGACTCGGTCGGTGTCAGGTCTTTTCGCTGTCAGAAAAGGGAGAAAAACCAGCAACGGTGCTATAATCCCCACGGGAGGGCGTGAGATGGCACGGTTGCGCACGCGCAGCGTACAATTCAGCATCAACAACAGCGACGGTACCCCCAGCGAAGAACTCATCTTGTTGTGCGAAGCGATCGACCCCCTGTCGCTCGAAGCGCGGAAGGGTGAGCTTTTTGTGTTGCTCGACGGCGGCGCCGACTACGCCCGGCATCGTGCTGCCATCCAGATGGTGATGCGTTCCATCCGTAAACTCTTCTACGAAAACCCCTCGTTCAGCATCCACGCCGCTCTGCGGCGGGCGATCATCGCCGCCAACCAGACCCTCTACGACTACAACATCGCCTTGATGCCCCAGCAACGCATCTCGTTTGGGATCACCTGCGCCGTCGTCAAGGGCAGCGACCTCTACGTGGCACAGATTCTGCCGGCGCAGACATACATTTTGTCCGAAGGCCAGATGCGGGCGATCCCGGCGGGGCCGCTCTGGCGCCAGACTGGCCAGAGCAGCACCGCGGCCATGAGCAACGGGCTGTTGGGTGGGAGTCTGTCGGTCGAGCCCGAGTTCTATCGGGCCACGCTGTTGCCCCGTGAGGGGGTCGTGTTGGTCACTGCCAACGTCGCCCGTATCCTCGGCCGCGACGACATGGCACCGATTATGCGGTCGGGCGAGGTGACCGCGATGGCAGAAGGCCTGCACAACGCACTGCGCAATGCCACGGTGGGTGATATCTACGGCATCGCGATCCTGTTGGACAGTGTGTCCGACACGCAGCGCCAGCCGACGAGTAGTTTTTCGAGCATCACGCAGCAACTCATGCTGGCGACCGATAACACCGGGCTCTGGTTCGGGCAGATCGTCGCGTGGGCACGTGGGTTGTTGTTGGGGAGCGACGACCGGCGGTTTTCGCAATCCAACAGCAACTACCGCGGGATCGCCCGCGAAGAACAGCACCGGATGACGCGGCGCCCGCCCGAGGTCACGTACAGCGTCGACCCGATCCCCACCCCGGCGCCGATCGATCTGGGCGACGACATCGACACGCATCTCGAACGCATGCAGCGCGTCGACAAGGTAAAAAACACCACCGATCGGGCGCACACCGTCATCGAGGCGGTCGACGTCGAAGTGCCCACCACCCCGGTCGACACCAACTACCGTGCGACACCGGGGCGCTACCGCACCCAGCAGACCGAACCGTTGAAGTACAGCGAGCTGATGGGCTCGGTCTTTCAGCGGTTGTTTACCCAGCGGTGGTTCCGCTTCCCCACGCCCACGCAGAAGCGCATGCAGTCGGTGTCGCGTGGCGAGGGCCTTTCCTATCGCAAGCAGAAGCCGCCCTTCCCGTGGGCGATGCTGTCGCTGATGTTGGCGGTGGTGGCCGTGTTGTTTTTGTATGGTGTCAACGTCGCCCGCGAAAATCGCCTGCAGCGGAGCGAAAACAGCATCGTGTCGGCCGAGGCAGCCGTCGAGGCCATCAACGACGCCGTGACCGAACGCGACGCCGAGCAGCGCATCGAAGTCGCCCGCACCATGCTGACCGATCTGCAGCAGAGTGGGGTATTCACGGCGACGACCAGCAACCGGCAGCGCTATTTCGCCATGAACAGCAAAATCGAAAAAGCCGAACGCGTCGTCCAGCGCCGCTCGCTGCTCGAAGACATCAAAGTGGTCGCCCAGCACCCCCTCAAGAGCGGGGTGTTCACGTCGGTGATTGTCCCGCCGCCCGAAGTCATCGCCGAGACGGCCAGCAACTTCGAAAAAATCTACCTGCTCGACGGCAACGCCGGCGTGCTCTTCCACGTGCCCCGCGAAGGGGGCAGCCCCAGCCCGATGCTGCAACCCGGTGCGCAGATCGGCGATGTGACCGTCGCACGGGTATTCGACATCGCCTGGCGTATCGACAGCATCATCGCCATCGCCCAGAGTGCCGACAACGGTCCGTATATCTACTTTTTCCGCAACGGCAGCGACTGGAACTACAGCATCTTGGCCGGCAGCCTCGAGTGGAACCCCACCGATCGAGGCATGCGGGTGAAGAGCTTCGGCGGCAATTTGTACGTCTGGGGCGTGACGCCCAGCAACATCCTGCGCTATATGTCGACGCAATTCGGCGACTTCCCCACGCCGTGGATCCAAAACGACGGCGCGCAGAGCTTTGAGAATGCAGTGGACATGGGGATCGACGGGCGCATCTATCTGCAGATGCCCGACGGCGACATCAAAATCTTCACGCAAGTGGCCGAGGGCGACCGCGGCTACGATCGCACCATCAACATCCCCGCTATCAACCCGCCGCTGCGCTCGGTGACGCGGTTGTTGGTCACCGGCGACGGCGACAACGGCTATTTCTTTTTGGTCGATAGCTACGGCCGCCGCATCATCCAGCTCGAAAAGAGCACAGGCCGTTTTCTCCAACAGATCAGCGCCCCGATCGACGGCGAGGTGGTGCTCGATAATCTGACCGCGGTAGCGCTCGATGAAAGCCAAGCGCGGCCGATGCTGTACTTCGTCAATGGACCGACGCTGTACAAAGCGCCGTTACCCGACCCACCCCAGACGTATACCTATTCACGCGGAGACAACGTCGTACTCCCGACCCCCGAGCCCACCAGCCCGTGACAAGGAGTCCTTCGTATGCAACGCAACCCCACTGCGCGGATTTCTGACCCCTGTACGATCGTGATATTCGGCGCCACCGGCGATTTGACGCGTCGCAAACTGGTGCCGGCCCTCTACAACCTCCGCCGCGAAGGACTGTTGCACGACAACACGACCATCGTCGGCTTTGCTCGGCGTGACTGGAGCGACGACTACTTCCGCACCCTGCTGCACGACGAAGGCGCCAAACACTCGCGCACCACCATCGACGGACCGCAGTGGGCGAGCTTCATCGGTCGGGTCAGCTACATGCGCTCGACCTTCGAAGACGTCGCCGGCTACCATGCGTTGGCCGACGAACTCGCCGCCATCGACGCCGCCCAGGGCACTTCCGGTAACCGCTTGTTCTATCTGGCGACTCCGCCCGAGTCGTACGAAGACATCATCAAAAACCTCGGTGCCGCCGGGTTGGCGCAGTCGAACAACGGCGGGTGGACGCGCATCATCGTCGAAAAACCATTCGGCCACGACCTCGAGAGCGCGCTCCATCTCAACAGCGTCTTGCACGATGTCTTCGAAGAGCGGCAGATCTATCGCATCGACCACTATCTGGGCAAAGAAACGGTCCAGAACCTGTTGGTGCTGCGCTTCGCGAACGGTATTTTCGAGCCGCTGTGGAACCGCCGCTACATCGACCACGTGCAGATCACCGTCGCCGAGTCGATCGGGGTCGAAGGGCGCGGCGGCTATTACGAGCACGCCGGTGCCATCCGCGACATGGTCCAAAACCACATGATGCAGCTGCTGTCGCTCACCGCGATGGAGCCGCCGGTGGGAGGGGCCAGTGCCGACGCGGTGCGCGACGAAAAAGTCAAAGTGCTGCGGGCAATCAAGCCCATTTCGCCCCACGACGTGCACAAAATCGCCGTGCGCGGGCGCTACACCGCCGGCCCGGGCACGGCGCCGGCCTACCTCGACGAGACGGGGGTCCAACCCGGCAGCCAGACTGAGACGTACGTCGCGATGCGCTTCGAAATCGAGAGTTGGCGCTGGGCCGGCGTGCCGTTCTACGTGCGCACGGGCAAGCGGCTACCGGTCCGCGCCAGCGAGATCACGGTGGTCTTCAAGAGCGCGCCGCTGCTGCTCTTCCAAGACGGGCCGATGTCGGGCAGCGCCCCCAACGAGTTGAGCATCCGCATCCAACCCAACGAGGGCATCGCGCTGCGCTTCAACTCGAAGGTGCCCGGGCAGGCGGGCGACATCCGGCCGGTGACGATGAACTTCAACTACGTCGACGCGTTCGGCGGCGAGTCGCCCGAGGCCTACGAGCGCCTGCTGCTCGACGCGATGACCGGCGATTCGACGTTGTTCACCCGCAGCGACGAGGTCGAGACCTCGTGGGCGCTCATCAACCCGATCATCGAGGGCTGGCAGCGCTACGGCTCGCCCATCCACGAGTACGTGGGTGGCAGTTGGGGCCCCGACGCGTCGCACGAGTTCATCGGTGCCTCGGGGCGGAGTTGGCGGCGATTGTCGTAACAGCCGACCGGCGAAAGGGAGCGTTCGATGCGCGGATTTCGAATATTGTCACTCGACGGCGGCGGGATCGCCGGGGTGCTGACGCTGGTCTTGCTCGAGCGCATCGTGGCCGAGTTTCCCTCGTTTTTGTCGAAGGTGCACCTCTACGCCGGCACGTCGACGGGGGGCATCATCGCCCTGGGGCTGGCCAAGGGGCTGAGCCCGCGCGAGCTGCGCAGCCTCTACGAAAACAAAGGCAGCGTGATATTTCGCGACAGTACGGTCGACAACGCCTTTGATCTGGGCAGCATGATTGGTGCCAACTACGACAGCACCGGGCTCGAGGGCGAGTTGGTGCGCATTTTCGGCACGACCACGCTCGGGCAGTTAGAGAAAAGCGTCTATATCCCGGCGTTCGACCTCGACAATCAGGCCGCCGACCCGCAACGGCGGGCATGGGAGGCGAAGTTTTTCACCAATGTCGGCGGCATCTACGGCGACGCCGACGCACTGTGCGCCAAGGTCGCCATGTACACCAGCGCCGCCCCGACGTACTTCCCCGCCTACGAGGGCTACATCGACGGCGGCGTGGTGGCCAATAACCACAGCGTCGCGGCGTTGGCACACGCCATCGACACCCGCAAAAACCGCGACGCGCCGAAGCTCGACGAGATCGCCCTCTGCTCGTTCGGGGCGGGGCGGTCGCTGCGCTACATCGAGGGCGACGCACTCGACTGGGGCTATGCGCAGTGGGCGCGCCCGTTGGTCAATATCCTCATCAACGGGGTGATGGGCGTCGCCGATTACCAGTGCAAGCAGTTTCTGCGCGAGCGCTACTGGCGCGTGAACCCGACCTTCCCGGCGGGGGTCGACATCCAGCTCGATTCGGTCGACGCGGTCGGCTACCTCATCGAGACAGCCGAAGCGGTCGACCTGAGCGAAACGTTGCTCTGGATCGACCGCGGTTGGGAGGTGTCGCAGGCTGCGGTGGTCAGAAGTTCCAGACGCTGCGCACCATGGCGACGATTTTGAGGGTCGTGAGCATGGCCAGGGTCGCGGGCAGGCTGGCCAGCGCGACGATGTACAAGATGCTGCCGATCCGCGTCAACAGGTGATCGTTCATCACGACGAAGCGCGGCAGCACCGTGGCTGCGATGCTGTCGAACACGCCGTTCCACACGAAAAACGCCACCCCCAGAAAGACCACCCCGGCCGCGATGGCGATGAGTACTCCGAGCGTCATCATGCGCTGTGCTCCTGCTGCGGCTGACCGTTGCGGGTCAAGACGCGATAAAACACTGCTCCGAACGGGAGCATCGACCAGAAACTCAACAAGCGAAACAGAATCGCTGCACTCAACGCCCCTTCGAGCGGGACGTCTTGGAGGTGCAGGGCAAACGACAGTGCCGCCTCGACCGCGCCGCCGCCGCCCGGCAACACGGTGAATAGGCTGACGATTAACGACATGCCGTAGGCGGCCAACACATCGATATAGGGCACGTCGATGCGCACGCTGTGCAGCAACGCGGTCAGTGCCACGGCGTGCAGCACAAAGATCATCATCTGCAAGAAAATGATGCGCACCAAGCGCCAGGGTTTAGCGGCGAAGACGGCCCGGCTCTTGCTGATTTCTTCGATGGTCAAGACCAGCGAACGGGTGTCCCATTCGATGCCCAGCCGACCAATCAGCCGCTGCAGCCGGGCCAACCAATGCAGCACCACGCTGGCCGGGCGAGTCACCACGGTCACGACCAAGACGGCGATGGCAAAGACAATCGTCAATCCGGTCACGATCGGCCCCGACGCGGTGTAGTCGGCGGTGACGCTGATAAAAAAGAGGCCGGCGCTGAAGAGCAGCAGCGCCGCGGCGTTCCAACTGAGGAGCTCGGTGCCGGCGACGATGGCGACGCTGCCCGAGGGGAAGCCGCGCCGGCGCAGTGCCGCAACCAAAAACGCATATGCTGCCACGCTCCCCATCGGGACCGTCTGGTTCAGCAAAATGCCCACCAGCGCGGTGCCGATGAGCCAGTGGAGTGCTTCGTGGTGGTCGAGTACCGCCAAGACCGATCCATAGATGAAGCCCGCGGTGACGAACCCGAGCACGATCATCACGAATGC
>JBJOJU010000263.1:0-3510 GCA_046046485.1 Chloroflexota bacterium
CGCAACCCGTGCCCGTGCGGCTGGCGCGGTGACCGTGAACGCACCTGTGTCTGCACCCCGGCGACGATCGAACGCTACAGCCGGCGAGTGAGCGGGCCGATCCTCGATCGCATCGACATGCACCTCGACATGCCGCGGATCCCCCTCGAACACCTCTTGACCCAGGCGACCGGCGAATCGACGGCGCAGATCCGTGCCCGCGTCATCGCCACCCGGCAGCGCCAGTACGACCGCCAGGGCACCACCAACGCAGATCTGACCCAAGCCCGGCTGGGGGAATACGCAGCGCTCCCACCGGCCACCGTCGAATTGTTGAGTAAGGCGACCGAAAAACTCATGTTATCGGCGCGGGCGTATTACCGCGTCATCCGCGTGGCGCGCACCATCGCCGATATGGAGGGCAGCAGCGATATCCAGGTCGGGCACGTCGCCGAGGCGTTGCAGTACCGCGGGGCGGCAGTCGCTGCCGTATAATTGCAGCAACACACAGAGAGGGCACTATGCAACCGACGACAGTCGTACAACAACCGACCACGACGCAGCTCATCGTCATGGTGGTGGTGGTCATTGTTTTGGTCATGATGCGGCGAAAAGCCGTCGAGCTGGGGCAACCCAATCGCGCCAATGCGTTCATCGCGGCCCTCGTCGCCGCGGTCGTGCTGGGGATCAACACGGCGGTGCGCCTGGCGGGCATCGATATCGAAGCGTATCAGAGCAGTGTGGCGATCGTGGCGTTCGCACCGATTGCCATCGCGGCGTATTTCTTGATCCAGGCGGCACTCAAAGGCGAGGCGAACCGGATCGCCCCCGAGGTCCAGCGCCAGGCCGACGCCTTCAAGCAACCGAAGCAGCCGCCGCAGGAGCGCGATGACAGCACCCCCGACGCCTGAGATCCGCGCAGCGGTGGCTGCGTTCAATGCGGGGCACTGGGCTGATGCGTTTCTCCGCTTCCAGAACGAGTGGCTGCGGCTGCGTACCGACGAAATCAAGGCGTTGGCACAATACGCCAACGCCGTCAATCAGCTGCACCTGGGGCTGGTGGATGCGCCACGGACCGCGCTGACCCGGGTGCTCGTGCTCACCCAAGGGGTGTCGGTGCACCAAGGCGTCGACCTCGGTGCACTGCGGCGCGATTGCCGGGTGCTGCTGGAACTGCTGAGCGGTGATGGTGACGCACCTGCCCTGCGGTCGATCCCACCGCTCAGTTTGGAGGAGTTGCCGTGAGCGCACTGGTGTTTCTGACGGAGCGGGCAGCGTATCTGCCCGGGACCAACAACATGGGCGTCGTCGTCGCCCCCGACAAAACGGCGATCGCCATCGACACCGGCATCGACAAAGAAGCAGGGCGTACGCTGCGGCGGGCGTGCGAAGCCGCTGGGCTGCAGCTCGCCGCGGTTGTTTCGACCCATCACCACGCCGACCACATCGGCGGGAACGACTATCTGGTGCGGAACATCCCCGGGCTCTCGGTCTGGGCACCGACAGCCGAAGCAGCCTACATCGAAGACCCGCTGCTCGAACCGATCTACCTGTCGCTCGGCGCGGCGCCACTGGCGGCACTCAAGAACAAGTTTGTCTATGCGACCCCGGCGCCTGTGCACCATCGCTTTGAGGCAGGGTACATCCAGGTGTTGGGAGTGCCACTCGAAATCGTGGCGATACCGGGTCACTCGCGTGCCCAGGTCGCCGTGGTCGTCGACGACGTCTGTTATGCCGCTGATGGGTTCTTTGGGGCACATGTGTTGGCGAAATACGGCGTGCCCTATGCGCATGACGTCGCGGCGCAGGTGGCCTCGCTGGCGGTGCTCGCGGCAGTACCGGTCAGCCAGTGGATCCCCGGGCACGGCGTGTGCGTCGACCGCGCCGGCGTGACCGAGACGTTGGCGGCGAATCAGGCGGCGATCGCGCACAGCCGCGCACTGGTCGTGGCAGCGTTACAGACGGCGCACACGCTCCCGGCAGTGGTGGCAGCGGTCCAGCAGGCGTTGGGGATGCCGTCGAGCGCAGTTGCCCAATACATGGTGTTCAGTTCTGGAATCCAAGCGTACCTCAATTGGCTCGTCGCTGATGGTGCCGCGACGGTCACCCTCGGCCCCGGCGGGCTCGAATGGCGGGCGGTATGACCGTGCATTCGGTGACGTTCCGGGCGCGCTACGCCGAAACCGACGCCATGGGCGTCGTCCACCACGCGGCCTATCTGCCCTGGCTCGAAGTGGGGCGTGTCGAGCTCCTGCGGGCGGCGGGGACGCCCTACACCGCGATCGAGGCAGCCGGCTACCTGGTGGTCTTGGCGGACGTCGCGGTACGCTATCGCAGCCCGGCACGGTTCGACGACCTGGTGCGTGTCGACACGACGCTGCTCGTCGCCCAGCGGCGGGTGCTCCGATTCGGCTATCGGGTTTGCCTCCCCGAGAACGACACCTTGTGCGTCGAGGGCCATACCCACCACATCGTAGTGGCACGCAGCACGATGAAAGCGACGCAGCTGCCGGTGCCGCTGCTCGATGCACTGACCCCGTGGGTCACTGCGGAAAACGGAGAGACACGATGATTGCCTGGCAACACGGCGTCGCACACAGTGCAGATTGCCAGATCGCCTACCGTCACGCCGGGCGTGGGCAGGCAGTGGTGTTGCTGCACGGCTACACCGATAGCGCAGCCTGTTGGGAGCTCTATGCAGCGCAGCTCGTCGATTCGTACACGGTGATCGCGTACGACGCACGCGGGCACGGAACAAGCAGCAACCCGGGGCGTGACTATACCAATCAAGCCAACGCCCGCGACCTTGCGGCAGTGTTGGATGCGTTGGCGATCGAACAGCCCGTGTTGATTGGGCATTCGATGGGTGCCTGGAGTGCGTTCGCGGCGGCTGCACTGCTGCCCGACCGCATCCGAGCGGTGGTCCTCGAAGACCCGCCCTTGTTCGACTATGTCGAACCACCGCGAGAGCCGGGTGTACCGCCGCCGCCACACATCGCGTGGATGGCAGAGCTCAAGACGCTGTCGACCAGCGAGCTCGTCGAACGCTGTCTGCGCGAAAACCCCACCTGGCAGGCAGGCGAGGTCTTGGCGTGGGTCGGGGCGAAGGAAGCATTTGCGACCGAGCGACAGCCGGACGGACCCGAGACCATGGTGCCGTGGCGCACTGTGTTGCCACAGGTGCGGTGCCCGGCGTTGTTGATTACCGCCGACCCTGCCTGCGGTGGTGCGGTCGACGCAGCGACTGCCCGCGAATGCCGGGCACTCAATCCGCATGTCGAAGTGGCACTCATCCGTGGCGTCGGGCATTCGATCCGGCGGGAAGCCCCCGACCGGTACGCCGCAGTGGTCGCGTCGTTCCTGGGGAGGGTCTGAATACGGTCTCTGTGCGTGGTGAATGGTGGTATTATCGGGGGACACCCCACAGCTTCATCCCATACCATGTGCTGGCGCGGGTTCACTGCCACGAAGGAGGATACGATGGTGAATTGGACTTCGGGCTACATCCAAGCTGGTCCATTGAAAATGCAC
>JBJOJU010000363.1:0-8998 GCA_046046485.1 Chloroflexota bacterium
GGCCCATGCGGTCCGACGTGAGACGCCGCGGGCGGTGCTCATCGGAGCAGGATCGTTTGTGTCGTACTACATCGTCTTGTCGTGCTACGCGGTCGCGCCGGTGAGCTATGTGGCCGCTGCGCGCGAGATGAGCATCATCATCGCGGGGGTCGTGGGCTGGCTGTGGCTCAAGGAATCCTTCGGCGCGCCGCGGCTAGTCGGCGCGGTCGCTGTCGCGGGTGGCGTCGGTTTGTTGGTATTATTGGGGTGACAGCCTGAGGGGGGACGCAATGACCATCCGCGACAGCATCATCCGACTGGCCGGCCGCCACGATCTGACCGAAGCCGACGCAGCCGAGGCCATGAACGAAATCATGACCGGCGCCGCCACCCCTGCCCAGATCGCGGCGTTTTTGACGGCGCTGCACCTGAAAGGCGAAACCGCTGCCGAAATTGCCGGCATGGCCCGGGTGATGCGCGACCACGCGCTCGAAGTCCCCGTCAAGCCGGGTGCGGTCGACACCTGCGGCACCGGCGGCGACGGCGCGGGGACCTTCAACATCTCGACCATCGCAGCGTTCGTCGCTGCCGGTGCAGGCGTGCGCATCGCCAAACACGGCAACCGGGCGATGTCGAGCCGCTGCGGCTCCGCCGACGTACTCGAAGGCCTCGGGGTCAACCTCGAACTCGAACCCGACGACGTCGCAGCCCGCATCGACGGCCGGTCGTTCGGCTTCATGTTCGCCCCCCGCTTCCACCCGGCGATGCGCTTTGCAGGGCCGGTCCGCCGCGAAATCGGCATCCGCACCGCATTCAATCTGCTGGGCCCGTTGACGAACCCGGCCCGTGTCACCCGGCAGGTCATCGGCACCGCCAACGACACGCTCGCACACAAACTCGCCCAGGCATTGCATCTTCTTTCGATGGACGCCGTGATGGTCTATGCGGGCTACGGCAATGTCGACGAACTCTCGCTCGAAGGCGAAAACATCATCTATGAGGTCGGCGCCGGCAAACCCATCCAGCGCATGCTGTTCGACGCAACGACCTACGGGTTGACGCGTGCCCCCAACACAGCCCTGGCCGGCGGTGATCTGGCACAGAACGTCGCCATCGCACGGAGTATCTTGGCGGGCGAGGGGACCACAGCCCAGCACGACGTGGTAGTCCTCAATGCCGCGGCGGCGATCCGCGCCAGTGACATGCAGCAGAGCTGGCCCACGGCAATCGAACGCGCCCGCGTCTCGATCGACACAGGCGCGGCGCACCAGAAGCTCTTGGCTGCGATCGGCTGATTCAGGTCGCCGACAGAAAACTATACTTGCGCCAGACAACATCGCGTTCGAGCTCCATCAGGAGTGCGAACGCGATGTACGTTGGTTGGCGGGGGATACTCAGGAGCGGCATCGTGGCTTCGGCCGGGGTCCGCCCGCCTTTGCGGTGGTTGCAGGCTTTACAGGCGGCGACCACGTTGTGCCATTCGGTGGTGCCGCCGTGCGCTCTGGGGATGACGTGGTCAATCGTCAGCTGCGAGCGGGAGGTCGTCTCGCCGCAGTACTGGCAGGTGTCGCGGTCACGCATCAGGACGGCGTGGCGGGTACAAGGGAGCTTCAGATTGCGCGGAATGCGGATATAGCGTGTCAGGCGGATGACCAGTGGCACGACAAAACGGCGCGAAATTCCCGTGATATAGCGTTGGGCTTCTTCGATGAGCTCGGCTTTTTCTTGCAGCAACAACACCACCGCCCGGCGCACCGGGACGAGCTGCAGGGGCTCGTAACTCGCATTCAGCACCAACACCCGTTGCATGCGGCCTCCTCACCCAGGCGCATCGCCCGGTGTGTGCACTCGTCGGTGCAGGGATTCGCTCGTGCTCCGTCTGGCTCTCGCCGGCCACCACACGCACACAACATGTAGTGGGTGCGTGCAGGTGACATCACTACTGCTAGCATACAGGAGTGGTTTTTGCCTGTCAATGCTTTGACAGTCGGAGTCAACGAGTGCTATAGTGAAGACAGGGACCCGTTTTCCTGTACTGAGGAGGCACCATGCCGTTCACATTGCCGGCCTTGGCATACGATGTCAAAGCGCTCGAGCCGCACATCGATGCCGCCACGATGACCATCCACCATGGCAAGCACCACGCTGCCTATGTCACCAATGCCAATAACGCCCTGGCCGACCACAGTGCCTTGGCCGCATTGAGCGCCGAGCAGTTGCTCGCCAAAATCACCGAGACCCCGGAGTCGATTCGCCAGGCGCTCATCAACAACGTCGGTGGCCATGCCAACCACACCCTCTACTGGGAGTTGATGACCCCGGGTGGCGCGGCTGCCCCGAGCGGTGCGTTGGCGACCGCGATCACCAGCACGTTCGGCGACCTCGACAAGCTCAAGGCAGCCATCAACGACGCCGGCATGAAGCGCTTCGGCAGCGGTTGGAGCTGGTTGGTGAGCGACGCCGCCGGTGCCCTCAAGGTCATCAGCACGCCCAACCAAGACAGCCCGATCATGCAGGGGTTGACCCCGATTCTGGGTGTCGACGTCTGGGAGCATGCCTACTACCTGCACTACCAGAACCGCCGCGCCGATTATTTGGCAGCGTGGTGGAACGTCGTCAACTGGGACGTGGTCGCACGCAAATACGGCCGCTAGTCTGCACGATTTGTTTGTCTAGAAAGCGGAGTCCGGCTGCGCCGGGCTCCGTTTTTCCACCCGATTAGGCCCGTTTTCCTGTGGTACAATACGCCCTAGATGCGTCCCTTGTCCCGACCGATTCGTTTGACAGGAGTGGCTACATGGCTATCGAAAAGTCCACTTGGACGACCAAAGCTGGTCTCGCGCAGATGCTCAAGGGCGGCGTCATCATGGACGTCATCGACGAAGAGCAGGCCAAAATCGCTGAAGAAGCGGGTGCGGTCGCCGTGATGGCGCTCGAGCGCGTGCCGGCAGATATACGCAAGCAGGGCGGCGTTGCTCGTATGAGCGACCCCGAATTGATTATCCGCATCAAGGAATCGGTCACCATCCCGGTGATGGCGAAAGCCCGTATCGGCCATTTCGTCGAAGCCCAGGTCCTCGAAGCATTGGGGATCGACTACATCGACGAATCCGAAGTGCTGACCCCTGCCGACGACGAGTTCCACATCGACAAGCACCAGTACAAGATCCCCTTCGTCAACGGCTGCAAAAACCTCGGTGAGGCCCTCCGCCGCATCACCGAAGGTGCCGCCATGTTGCGCACCAAGGGCGAAGCCGGTACCGGCAACGTCGTCGAAGCCGTCCGCCATGCACGTACCGTTTTCGGCGAAATCCGCAAACTGCACAGCATGTCCGAAGACGAGCTCTTTTCGGCAGCCAAGAACCTGCAGGCACCGTATGACCTGGTCAAGTCGGTCGCTCAGGCGGGTCGCTTGCCGGTCGTTAACTTCGCCGCGGGCGGTATCGCCACCCCGGCCGATGCAGCCTTGATGATGCAGTTGGGCGTCGACGGCGTGTTCGTCGGCTCTGGTATATTCAAGTCGGGCGACCCGGCCAAGCGTGCCAAGGCCATCGTGCAGGCGACGACGCACTACCGCGACGCCGCCATCATCGCCGAAGTCAGCAAGCACCTGGGCGAAGCCATGGTCGGTATCGAAATCAGCAAGTTGCCCCAGGATCAACTGTTGGCCAACCGCGGCTGGTAATCTTATCGCGCGCGACGGCCACGTGTGTCGACACGTGGCCGTTTTTTCAACGGAGTCTGCTATGACCGTCGGTGTGTTGGCGCTCCAAGGCGCATTTATCGAACACGAAGCAATGCTGCAGGGCATCGGGGTACCGACGCGTCAGATTCGTTTGCCGCGCGACCTCGACGGCATCGAACGGTTGATTATCCCCGGCGGCGAGAGCACGACCATCGGCAAATTGATGGTGATGTACGATCTGCTGCAACCGCTGCGCGACCGCATCAACGCGGGGATGCCCACCTGGGGCACCTGTGCCGGCGCGATTTTGATGTCGCGGCGCATCGTCGACGGTCGCCCTGATCAGCCCAGCCTGCAGGTGATGGACATCGAAACCCGTCGCAACGCATTCGGCAGCCAACTCGACAGTTTCGAAGTCGACATCGAGATGACTGGTCTCGATGCGCCGTTCCACACGGTGTTCATTCGTGCCCCCATCCTCGAAAACCCGGGGCCGACCTGCAGTGTCCTCGCACGATTGGCCGACGGCCGTATCGTCGCAGCCCGCCAAGGCCATCTGCTCGCGACCTCGTTCCACCCCGAACTCACCGACGATGACCGGATCCATCGCTACTTTCTGACCATCTAGCGTCAGGGGGTCGTATGCCACGTCTGCTGACGCCACCGGATCTGTTGACACTCCGACACAAACCACGGGCATTGGTGCTCCTCCACCCCGATGCCGGTCTGCTGGCTGCGCCACGGCCCTTTGTCTATGGTCTGCGTGCGCTGCTCAGCAACCACGGTCACGATTCGAGCTTGTACCAGCGCGACGGGGCCGTCAGTGCCGTCTTGCACGCGACCGCCCCGTCCAATCGCCCGGTGCGTGAGTTGCTGGCATTTGCGAGTTATGGCCCAGCGCTGCGCTACCCCAGTGACCACGACATCTGGTACCGACTCCTCGAAGCCCATGTCATCGCCAGCGCCAATCAGCAGGTGCAACGGGTCTACGCGACCCTCAACGCCGGCGATGACCTCGACGAAATTTTCCGCCAAAGCGGCTATGGCTGCTATGCAAAACAGACGCTCTTTCGGCTCGATGGCCCCGATTGGAACCAGGGCACGCGTGTGGCTGCCATGCAACCGCAGACCCGAGCCGATGTCTGGGGGGTCCACCAACTCTACGGCGCCGTGACGCCCAAACCGGTCCAACACGCCGAAGCCCGCACTGCCCGCGATTGGGCGTTGCCGCTCCCCACCCCGTGGGACGCCGTCAAACACCGGGCATGGGTGCTCCACGAAGCCGAGCGCGTGGTCGCAACGGTGCGCATCAAGAGTAGTCGCACTGCGCACGTCATCACGGTGATGGCCGATCCCGACTTCCGTGCTGATTTCGCCGATATGCTGCGCCACGGCATCAGTCAGATCGCCGACACGCTGCCCATCTGGCTCAGCCTGCGCGAATACCAAGACGAACTGCGCTGGCCAGCCCAGGATCTCGGCTTTCACCCGTATTGCGAACAACACGCATTGGTACGCCACATGACGGCCTTTGCCCGCAGTACGAACTTTGCCCGCGTCCTCGAACCACGGCGCGAGCGTGGGACCCCGGTCCCCTCGATCACGCCCATCGCGGCACCCCCACCCCCCACACAAGCGAGGCACCATGGCACAACCGAACGTCATCACGAGTAATATCGACGATCTACTCGACATCATCCCGGCGCGGGTGCGCTCGCTGTTGGCGACGACCGACTACCCCACCGACCAACTGCTCGAAATCGTGCTCGATCTCGGGCGCTTGCCCGAGGCCCGCTACCGCACCGATGCCGTTTTACTGGGCGAGAGCGAGGTGACCTTCGACGAGCTCGAAGCCGTCACCAGCCGCATCAGTGCCTTCGGCGAAGACAACCGCGCGGGCATTCCCCGCACCCTGCACCGGATTTCGGCGATCCGCAACCGCTCCGGGCGGGTGGTCGGGCTGACCTGCCGCGTCGGCCGGGCAGTCATCGGCACCATCAGCGTCGTGCGTGACTTGGTGGAGTCGGGCAAGAGCGTGCTGCTGCTGGGCCGACCGGGTGTGGGCAAAACGACCATGCTGCGTGAGACTGCGCGCGTGCTCGCCGACGACGCCCGCAAGCGCGTCATCATCGTCGACACCTCCAACGAAATCGCGGGCGACGGCGACATCCCCCACCCCGGGATCGGCCGTGCGCGCCGCATGCAGGTCCAACGTCCCAGCGAACAACACGCGGTGATGATCGAAGCGGTCGAAAATCACATGCCCGAAGTCATCGTCATCGACGAAATCGGCACCGAGCTCGAAGCGCAGGCCGCACGTACCATCGCCGAACGCGGCGTACAGCTCATCGGGACGGCACACGGCCAGCTCCTCGAAAACCTGATGGTCAACCCGACGCTCTCCGATTTGGTGGGGGGCATCCAACCGGTGACCCTCGGCGACGACGAAGCCCGCCGCCGCGGCACCCAAAAAACCGTGCTCGAACGCAAACAGCCGCCCACCTTCGATATTTTGGTCGAAATCCGCAACTGGGACGACGTGCTCATCTACGCCAACATCGGCGAAGCGGTCGACAGTCTGCTCCTGGGCGAGTCGCCCCAAGCCGAACACCGGACCCGCGACGCCGACGGCACCATCAAAACCGAAATGGTCACGTCCGAGCCACCCGAGGGTCTCGCCGGTCAATCGGCGAGCACCGTGCGCCGCGCCCACAACACGGGCTACGGCGAGCCCGACTATCGTCGTGGTCGTGGCCGCGGCAATGACCGCGGCATGAGCCGCACGGGAATGCGTACGTTGCCGCCCGAACGGCTCCACGGCATCTTGCAGGAGCCGATGGCGGCGATTGCCCCCAGTGCCATTGCTGCCGTGCCGGCGACACCCGCCGTCCCACACAGCCCCTCGATCACCCACCGCATCTACGCCTACGGGCTGAGCCGTGACAAGGTCGAAAAAGTAGTGCAGGGCTTGCATGTGCCGGCCGTCATCGTGCGTGACATCGACGAAGCGACGATGGTGATGACCATCAAAAACTACTACCGCCAGGGATCGCCTCGCCTGCGCAGCGCCGAAGCGCGCAACCTGCCCATCTATGTGCTGCGCTCGTCGACCGCCATCCAGATTGAACGCCAACTGCTCGATATCTTCGGCATCGAGGTGCCGGCGGGGCGTGCGGGGAACCACGAACGTGCGAGCAGCGGTACCCCCGAGGTCCAAGAGGCCATACTGGAAGCAGAGACGGCGATCCACCAAGTGCTCAAGGGCGAAAAGGCAGCGGTGGAGCTCACCCCGCAGGGCAGCATCATCCGCCGGCTGCAGCACCAAATGGCCGAGCGATACAACGTTTCTTCCGAGAGCAAAGGGAAAGAACCGCACCGCCGGGTCAAGGTTTCGCGCTAGCAGAGAGGCACAAAAACGGGTATGATGGGACTGTTCATCACATTCGAGGGGAGCGAAGGCGCGGGCAAAAGCACGCAAGCACGCGTGCTCGCACAGACCCTGACCGACGCTGGTTATGCCACCTTGAGTGTGCGCGAACCCGGTGGGACCGCAATCGGCGACCAGATTCGGGCGATTGTGCTCGGTTTGCACAACACCGAGATGGATCCGACGGCAGAGACGCTTCTGTTTTCTGCATCGCGCGCCCAACTGGTGCACCAGGTCATCCGCCCGCATTTGGCCCGTGGTGGTGTGGTCATCTGTGACCGCTATGCCGATTCGACGTACGCCTATCAGGGCTACGGCTTGGGGAGAAACCTCGCCGACCTCGAGACGGTGACGGCGATCGCGACCGGTGGCCTCGTGCCCGATGTGACGTTTTGGCTGAGACTCGACCCGGCACACGGCTTGGCACGCAAACAGCAGCCCGGCGTGACCGATATCGAGTGGAACCGCCTCGATGCCCACGAACTCGCCTTCCACCGTCGTGTTGCAGCAGGGTACGAAGCGCTGGCAGCACGTGACCCCAACCGCTGGGTCTTATGTGATGCACAGGCGCCCGTCGATACCATCGCTACCCAGATTTTTACGACTCTCCGACCTGCGTTGGCAACGTTGCCTCGGCGCGTCGGTACGGATACTGAAAGGAAGCCCGTATGAAACTCATGATTGCAGTGGTCCAACGTCAAGACGCAGGCGATTTGGTCGATGCATTGACCGCACGCAGCCACCGTGTGACCCGCATCAGCAGTGAAGGTGGCTTCTTGCGCGAAGGCAACATCACCCTGCTCATCGCCGTCGAAGACGACCAGGTCGAGAGTGTGATGCAGCTGATCCACACCCACTGCAACATGCGGATCCGCTACATTTCGCCGTTGCCACCGGTCGCTGAATCCGGCGAGTTCTATCCGCCGACCCCCGTCGAAGTCCAAGTCGGTGGCGCGACCGTGTTCGTGCTCAACGCCGAATCGGTCACCCGGGTGCTGAGCTAATCGATTCCGACGCTGCAGCGACGATGGCGGCGGTGTCCTATCAGGGGAGTGTGTCTCGTGGATATTGGTGCGACGCTGGGAGTATTGGCTCCGATTCTCGAAATGCTGAAGTGGCTCGTCATCGGGTATGTCGTGTTGTTGTGGATGGCCAGTGTCATCTGGACATATCGCGATATCCACGCGCGCACCGAAGAAGCGCTCCTGCAGGTGCTCGGAGTCTCGTTGGCGTTGCTGATCCCGTTTGCAGGGTTGGGCATCTACACGCTGTTGCGGCCACGTCAGACCATCGCCGAACGCTACGAGCGCTCACTCGAAGAAGAATACCTGCGCCACGACATCGAAGAGCAGTTCGTCTGCCCGCAGTGTCAGCGTGGCATCGACCATGAATATATCCTCTGCCCGCACTGTCACACCGGTCTGCGTCGCCGTTGCATCGCTTGCGATCGCGTCATCGATTTGACGTGGGCGATATGCCCGTATTGTGGTGACGACGGCAGCGGCCTGGTCGGTCGCACCACCAATGTGCGCCTGCCGCACATCAGCAGATCGGAACACTGATGCGTCTCTCCATGGTTATCGTGTGCGCATCGATGGTGCTCGCTGCCTGCGGTGTTGCTCCCACTGCCGCTCCGGTGGCGTCCGACACCGAACCGGCGACCCTGTTGTCGGAGCGGGTCCCCAACCCACGGGCTTTTGGCGACCCGAAAGCGCCGATTGTGATGCGCGAATTCAGCGACTATCAGTGACCGTACTGCGCACAATACGTCCGTGAGACGTACCCCCAATTGATGAAAGACTACGTCGACACCGGCAAGGTCTACCTGATTCTGTACGATTACCCGTTGATGTCGATTCACCCGGGTGCGTTGATGGCAGCCCAGGCAGCCAATTGTGCCGCCGAGC
>JBJOJU010000376.1:0-35684 GCA_046046485.1 Chloroflexota bacterium
ACCGGAGCGGGTTGCGCGAGGATCCGTCATGATGAGGTATCTGCTCGACACGAATGTGGTGTCGGAGCTGATGAAACCCACGCCGTCCGGCTCGGTGCGGGCGTGGGTCGATGCGCAAGCCGACGAAACGCTCGCGATTTCGGCAATTACCGTCGGCGAATTACTCCGCGGAGTCGCGAAACTGCCGGCAGGGAGCAGACGTGAACAAATGCGGAAGATTGTCGAAACCCGACTCATCCCGCATTTCGGTGATCGTCTCTTACCGCTCGATACCGCTTGCATGACCGTGTGGGCGGCACTGACGGTCAGCTGTGAGCAAAACAGTCGAACGCTACCAGCCGTCGATAGTTTCATCGCTGCGACGGCGCTGACACATCGGTTGACGTTGGTGACACGGAACACACGCGATTTCGTCGGCACGGGGGTAGAGCTGGTGGATCCGTGGAATGTAGGTTACGGGTGAAAGTTCGGGCATCACACGGAGGCGCGGAGTACACAGGCAAAGAACGCAGTCATTTCCTCCGTGTCTCCGTGTGAGCATGTTCGATAATCACACAGGAGCGTTTGTATGGCCATCAATTGCACCATCACCTGCCCGCACTGCGGGGCAGCGACCGAAGAGACGATGCGGGTACGGGTCATCGAGCGCGCCATCAACTGTGCCGCGTGTGGCGCGCAGATCGACGCGCCCGCCGCAGCCCATTGTGTCTGGTGTGCCTACGGCGACACCCCGTGCCCAGTGGTGCAAAACGAGGGTAGCTGCAACCCGGTGCAGTAGGAAAAAACCCTTGGGAACGAGCGGCAGGGCGTGCGAATCGCACGCCCTGCCGTTTTCTCTGCATACCGCTGCGGACGGAACTAACTGAGCTTCTCGAGCTCGTCGAGCAGGGTGTCGAAGTGGTCCATCGCGGCCTGGACGGGAGCGGGCGAGGCCATGTCGACCCCGGCACCGCGCAGCAGGTCGATCGACGACTTGGAAGAGCCACCGCTGAGGAAGCCGAGGTAGTTGCTGACGGCGGTGGCATCGCCCTTCTCGACGTTTTCGGCCAGCGCCAGGGCGGCCGATATGCCGGTGGCGTACTGGTAGACGTAGAAGTTGTAGTAGAAGTGCGGGATGCGCGACCACTCGAAGCCGATTTCGTCGTCGAGGGTCACCGCGGGGCCGTGGTAATCCTTGACCATCTGGTAGTAGCGCTCGGTCAGGCCGTCGGTGGTGAGCGGCTCGTCGTGTTCGGAGCGGGTGTGCATGTCGAGTTCGAACTCGGCAAACATCGTCTGGCGCACCAGGGTGCGACGGATGTCTTCGAGCTGCTGCACGACCAGGTGGCGGCGGATCGCGGCGTCGGTGCGCGTTTTCATCAGGTGCTGCACCAACAACGCCTCGTTGAGGGTCGACGCGACTTCAGCGACGAAAATCGTGTAGTCGGCGTAATGGTACGGCTGGGTCTTGCGGGTGAAGAACGAATGCATCGAATGGCCCAACTCGTGCGCCAGGGTAAAGACGTCGTCGAGCCGGTTTTGGTAATTGAGCAAAATGTAGGGCGCCGTGGTGGGCGAACCGGTGCTATAGGCACCCGAGCGCTTGCCCTTGTTTTCGTAGATGTCGATCCAACGCGATTCGTAGGCCATGTCGAGGGCCGCGGCGTACTCGGCACCGAGCGGGCGCAGGGCGGCGGCGACCATCTGGCAGCCTTCGCGGTAGTCGACGGCGAGCTCGACGCCGGCCTGGATGGGCGGGTAGAGGTCGTAGATGCGCAGATCGTCGAGCTGCATCAGTTTTTTACGCAGCGCGTAGTAGCGATGCATCTTGGGCAGGTTGGCTTTGACCGTGCTGACCAGGTTGTGATAGACGGGCACCGGGATGTCGTTGGGAGCCAGTGCCGCCTCGACCGCCGAGCCATAGCCGCGGATGCGGGCGTTGACGACGTTGCTCTTCACCCCTTGAGAGAGCGTCATCGCCAGGGTGTTTTTGTGGGCGGTGTAGGTCTTGTAGTACGTGTGAAAGGTATCTTTGCGGACGCGGCGATCGTTGCTCTCGAGGTATTTGCCGTAGCGGCCATGCGAGAGTTCGACGGTGGCGCCGTTTTCGTCGGTGATCGAGCCGAACGTCATGTCGGTGTTGTTGAGGGCACCGAAGATAGCGTAGGGGGCTGAGGTGACCTCGCCCAACTGCGCCAGCACGCCTTCGACCTCGGTCGAGCGGGTATGCAACCGGTTGCGCAGCAGCACATCGAAGTAGTAGGCCATGCTGCTGAGCGTGGCGTCGCTCGCGATCCAGCTGCGCAGGGTCTCTTCGGGCACGGCCAAGATTTCGGGCTCGACGAAGGCTGTGGCGGCCTGGGCTTTGGCGACCATCGACTGCGCCTGGGCGTTGAGTTCTTGGCCGGCGGCATCGCCCGAATCGCTGTCGTAGCGGCAGTGGGCATAGATGTAGAGCTGGTGGGCGGTTTTCATCAACGCCTCGCGGCCCTTGACGACGGCGACCAAGGCGGCTGCACCGTTGGCGACGGTGCCCTGCAGAGCGGTGAGCGCTGCGATGTGCCCGTCGACGGCGGTGAGCTCGGCGCGCCAGGCTGCGTCGTCGGCGTACATGAGCGACAGATCCCAGGTATCGGCGCTGGTCTGTTCGGCGCGGGTGAGGACTTTTGTGGCGTCTGGGGCGGTCATAGGAATCCTTTCTGATGTTTTCTGTAGTATAGCCGACTGGCGTCTCAGCGGACGGCTACCCAGTCGATGCGCACCATCAGGCGACGCATCTGGCCGGTCAGTGGGCCGCGCTGGCGGCGATAGTCGACGGCGTCGGGCACGAATGTCGGCCCGCGCAGGCGGAAGACGATATCTGCGCCCGCCGGGCGCAACGGCAGATCGATGGTCACTTCGCGCACCCGCCGGTCGTCGGCGGCGAAGCTACCGATGACGCGATTGTCGAGCCAGATGTCGATGGGGGCGCCGGCGGGGACATCGGTGGGCCAGCCGCGGCCGTCGACGCGCAGCGTCAGCGTCTGGGGCGCACCGCTGCCGGCGCCGGGCAGGCGGATCTCGGCGCCGTCGCTGCACCAGCGCAGCGTGATATCGAGCACGGCGTCGCCTTCGCCCAGATAGCAGCCCCGCAGATAGCCCAGATCGAGGTCGCTCCCCGCATCGATGCGGTTGGTCGGCGCCGGTCGCAACCACTGCCAAGCCCACTCGACCGGGTTGCGCCGGTCGACGGTGGTGCTGCCGAACAACGCCCGGGCACTGGCCACGTCACCGCTGCTGCGGGCGGCATCGGCGCGGACCAGCTGGATTTCGACGATCTCGGGGTCGTCGGCGGGCAGCAACGCCGCTGCCGCGGCCGGGTCACCCTGCCAGCTCGCCTGCAGCGCCGCGCCGATGCGATCGAAGGGCAGCGGCAGCGGACTGGGCAGTGGCGCACGCGGGTCACCGCGCAGCACTGCCGCGTAGGTCGCCAGATTGGCCCGCAGCAGCTGGGCGTCGCGCACCAGGGTGTTGCAGAACACCACCGACGGCGACGGCCCAAAGAACGACGGCGCGACGCCCCACAACCCGCTGACGGGGGTCGCGGCGCAGCACCACACCACACAGGCGGCGGCGATGACCGCCCCAGCCTGCGGGTCGAGCAGCTCGCGCCAGCGCCGCTGCCAAACAAAGACCAGACACGCCGCCGCGGCGATAGCCAGGAGGGGCAGCAAGACGATGCGGAAGCGGGTGATACTGAACACCCCCGCCCCCAACAACACCGGCAGCAGCACAAACAGCAGAAACACCGCGTGTTGGCTGCGCGTCGCGCCGTCACGGCGCATCACCCACAACCCGACAATCGCGGGGAAGAGCACGATGAGGTACCAGACATCGTCGAGCCAAAACAGGAGCTGAGCGTAGCCTGCATCGACGGCGCCGATGGTGAAACCCTTGGTGAAGCGTTCGGCGCTGCCGTAGCGGATCTGCCAAAACGCCACGAATTCGCCGGGGATGCGGGCGACGAAGGCAGCCGGGTGCGCCACGATCAGACAGAGCGCTTCGCGCGTCATGGCACTTTGGCGGGCGGCTTGGGTAGCCACTGCGCCGGGGAAGGGCGCACAGGTCGCCGCCGGCGCCGGGGCAGCGGGGTCGAGCAACGCCGCGACGTAGGCATCGGTCAATACCGAGCTCTGCTCGGGTTCGACGGCGGCGTGCGCACTCACCAGCAGGTTGTAGGCGCCGGTGGTGTCGACCATGACCAAGCCGCCGAACGTGCGGCTTGCATAGATGCTCCAGGGCAACAGAATCACTAAAAACGCCGCCAGCAGCCCTACCGTCGCTCGGGTGCGCACGCCGCTGCTGGCGCCACCGCCGTAGCGCATCCACAGCAGCAGAAAGGGCACGAATACCAGGGTCATCCCCCGCGTCAACGTCGCCAACCCCAGCAACACCCCGATGACGACCGCCCGCAGCAGGCTCGGCTGGGCGATCTGTACCCCCAGCGAGACCCAGAGCAGCGTCAACAACAAGGTCAGGTAGATGGTCTCGGTCAGCGCCAACAGCGGCATCGTCGCCAGGGGCAACGACACGGCGACCAACACGGCGGCCACGTTGGCGACGGCACTGTCGTGGGGCCAGATCCGGCGGGCGATGAGCCAGACGAGCACGACGTGCGAGAGCGAGATCACGCTCTGGAATGCAGCGATCCAGGTCAACGTGCCCCCCAGGCGCAGCAACCCGGCGACCATCATCGGGTAGAGCGGCGCCCGGGTCCAGTAATAGTCGAGGTACCAGGCGAACCCGCGCCCATAGGCGAGCCATTGGGCAGCCGACAGATACTCGCCTTCGTCCGACATCAGCGTGGTGCGCGGCAGCATAATCCAGACCGTGACGCGCAGCGCCACAGCGGCGAACAGAGCCAGCACCAGCCAGCGCAGACGACCGAGTTGTTCCATGTCGACTCCTTTGCGTAGCGCCATTATACGCCAGCGCGATTTGCGACACATCGTCATACGACAGCGCGTCGCAGACGCACTCGTTATACTGTGGGCACACGAGGTTCACATGCTCCGACTCGACGCTGTTTCACACACCTATGGGAAAAAAACCGCCCTGGCCGGGTGTTCGTTGGCGTTGGCAGACGGTGCCCGCGCTGCCATCATCGGCCCGTCGGGCTGTGGAAAAAGCACCCTGCTGCGGATCATCGTCGGGCTCGAAAACGGGCACACCGGCAGCGTCCACTACCGTGGCCGCGACATCACCGCGCTGCCGACGCACGTGCGTGGGATCGGGTTGATGTTCCAAGACCACGCCCTCTTCCCCCACCTGACGGTCGCTGCCAACATCGCGTATGGCCTGTATGGGCAGCCGGCTGCCCAGATCGCCGCCCGTGTCGCCGCGCTGGCGCGTCTGTTCGACGTCGAAAGCCTGTTGCAGCGGCTGCCCGAACAGCTCTCGGGGGGCGAACGCCAACGGGTCGCACTGGCGCGCAGCATTGCCCCCAGCCCGGGGTTGCTGCTGCTCGACGAACCCTTCGCCGCCCTCGATCGCACCCTGCGCGACCGCTTTCTGCGGGAGCTGCCCACCCAACTGCAGCGCGAGGGGGTGTCGACCATCTACGTCACACACGACCCAGCCGATGCGATGCTCGTCGCCGACACCCTGATCGTGATGCGGGCCGGGCAGATCGTGCGCCACGACACCCCCAGCGCGCTCTTCCGCGACCCACAGACGACGTTCGTCGCCGAGCTCCTCGGGTTACGCACCGCGATTGCCTGCGTGGGCACGGCGACAGAATGCACCACGGTCTATGGGGCGTTCCCCATCGCCGCGCCCGCTGCGACGCAGCTGTTGATCCGCCCCACAGCGGGCATCGACGCGCACCAGCACCCCCACAGCGACATCGACACCGTCGTCAGCGCCGTCGCACCGGGCGTGGTCTGGCCGGTGCTGACGCTCACCCACCGCGACGGCAGTGCTGCATTTACCTACGACTGGCCCTTCGGCACCCCACCGGCACCGGGGACGGCGCTGCGCGTGGCGCTGCGCCACGATTGTCTGGCTGCACTCACCGACGATACCGACGTCTCGGCCACCGGGACGTTTGTGTGATAATGGGCGCAGATTTCCCTTTTCATTGATACCCAGAGGAGGCGCACGATGCGCGTCGGACTCGTCCAGATCAACTCCCAAGAAGACCGGCACCGCAACGTCGCCCGTGCCATCGAGCTGGTGGGCAAAGCCGCCAGCCAAGGGGCGCAACTGGTCGCCTGCCCCGAATACACGACGTTTCTCGGCCGCCCCGATGTCCAGGCGCAGCACGTCGAAGCTCTCGACGGCGAGACCGCCCAGGCGTTTGCAGCGGCTGCGCGCCAGCACAAGGTGTGGATCCACGCCGGGTCACTCATCGAGCGCAGCGGCCAACCCCACAAGAACTACAACACCTCACTCGTCTTCAACCCGCAGGGTGAGCGCGTGGCGACCTACCGCAAGATCCACCTGTTCGACGTCGACATCGCCCCGGGGAGCTACCGCGAATCTGACACCCTGTTGCCGGGCGACGACATCGTGACCACCGACATCGACGGGGTGACGCTGGGCCTGTCGATCTGCTTCGACGTCCGCTTCCCCGAGCTCTACCGTGCGCTCGCCCTGGCCGGCGCCAAGGTCATCGCCGTCCCGGCGGCCTTCACGGCGTTCACCGGCAAAGACCACTGGGAAGTGCTCCTGCGTGCCCGTGCCATCGAAAACCAGTGCTACATCATCGCGCCGGCCCAGTGGGGCGAGCACCCTGTCGGGCGCATGTGCTATGGCCGCAGCATGATCATCAACCCCTGGGGCACGGTCATCGCCCAAGCGCCCGACGGCGAAGGGGTGGTCGTGGCCGACCTCGACATGGCCGACCTGCAGCGCATCCGCACCGCGGTGCCGTCGCTGGCCAACCGCCGCCCCGCCGTCTACCCGCGCTGATATGCGTCAAAGCCCCCTGCCGCAGCTGCGGCAGGGGGCTTTGTTGTCGGTCAGGCGTCGGGGGTGAGGATGATTTTGCCCGCGCCCATGTTGTCTTGGTAGGCGCGCACACCGGCGGCGGCGGCGCTGAACCGATACGTCGCCGCGACCTCGGTGGTCATGCAGTCGGCCAGCGACGTCTGAATATCAACCATGGCCCGCAGGACGGTGGCCAGCCCGCGGCGCCGGATCCACTCCGTCAACCAGAAGCCTTCGACGACCCGATTGCCGAACAAGAGCGTCCCCACGTCGACCTGTACCGGCGCCAACGACAAGGCACCGTATGTCAGCACACGACCACCCCGGGGCAGCGCAGCCAGCATCGTCCCCGTCAGGGTGCCGGCGACCGCGTCGAACCCGATGGCGCAGCGCTGGGCACTACACACTTCGCGCAGCCGCGCGGCAAAATCGTCGCTGTCGCTCACCACCACCGTTGCACCCAACGCCTCGAGTGCGGGCACGTGCTGCGCAGAGCGGACAATCGCCACGGCGGTGAGCCCACGGGCCCGAGCGGTGCGGATCAGCATGCGTCCCAACGCACTATTGGCTGCGTTGAGCAGTACCCCGGCCGACTTGCCCTGCACGGCCCGGTCGATGAGTGCCCACGCCGTGAGCGGGTTTACCAGCAACATCGCCCCCTGGGCGTCGCTGATGCTGCGGCGCACCGGCATACAGCTCGTCAGCGACGCCACGGTGTATTGGGCCCAGGTGCCGTGCCCGCCTTGGGTGGCGACGGCGACACGACGTCCCACCAACACCGCCCCGGCCCCGCCGCCACTGGCGACCACGTCGCCGCACCCTTCGAAACCGGGAATCGTCGGCGGCTCGCGGCGCACGCCGTAGCGACCCCGCAGAAACATCAGGTCGGACGGGTTGACCGCGGCGGCACGTATTTTCACCAGCACCTCGCCCGGCCCGGGCGTGGGCACCGGCACCTCGCGCACGTGTAACCCTTCGGGGCCGTCGAACGACTCCAGTCGAATCGCCTGCATGGTCGTTGGAATGGGCATTTAGGCCTCCACTGTCGATGCGACGGTCGTGACAGCCACGACGCCGTCGCGGACGGCTATCTGATACGTCGCACCAATCTGCGCGACGATGGTCCCTGGGCGCTGCACCCCACCCATCACCACCACGGCATGCCCGATCTGCTCACGATTCCCGTCGATGACCCCAAAAACCGGGTGCCCGAGCATCTGCAGCGCCACCACCCGCCGCACATACAGTTGCGCGGGGATATCCCAGTCGAGTTCTTCGTCGTCGAGCGAAAACGGCGCGGCGTACGACGCCTGTGCCTCGTCTTGGGGGGTGCCGGTGTCGCCGCGCCACGCAGCAGCCAACCCGGCACCGATAACCCCCGAAGCCGCCAGATACATGCCGCGACCCACCAGCTCGGGGGTGATGTCGGCGGGCACCGGGCTGCTGTGTTGCGCCAAAATCGGGCCGGTGTCAAAATCGGCGTCCATCCAGTGCACCGTGGCCCCGAACACCGGCGCGCCGTCGTAGAGCGGTCGCAACGGGTTGGGCCCGCGATACGCCGGCAACAACGTAGGGTGGACGTTGATGGCCCCGTAGCGCGGGATGCGCAGAATCTCAGATGGCAGGCGAAAGGGGAACGTGTAGGTCAGTATCACATCGGGTTCGAGCGCTTCGAGATGCGCCACCAGCCGTTTGACCCTGGTCGTCACGACGACGTCTTGGTCGTGCGGCGCTGCCGCGACAATCTCGCGGTAGGCATCCGAACGCCGCGCAGCCGGCCCGGGCGAGGTCACCACCGCCACGTGGTGGTGACCGTGGTGCCGGATCCAACCGGCGAGCCCCTGGTAGGCGAAGGGCATGCTGTTGAACGTCACGATGCGCCGGGGTCCCGGAGGGATGGGTGTGGGCATCTCAGGCTCCCTGTTCCGACGGCTTCCCCGTCGTCTGGGCGAAAAAGGCATCGACCGACGCGGCGACGGCCGCGGCGTTTTCGTCGTGCACCGCCATCGACCCGGCGAACACCGCACTCGTCGCCTGGGGCAGCGCCGCCAGGAACGCCGGCAGCCGTGTGGGCGGCGTCGTGCGCGCCTCGGCGCCCCAGACGATGTGCACCGGCTGCGTGAGCAGCGGCAGCACGGGGCGCAGGTCGCAGTTCGACACCATCGCCACGAAACACAACGGCGCGTAGGCCGCACCAGGGCGCTGTGCCGCCCGCACAAACGCGGCGGACATCGCATCGTCGAGCGCTGCTGGGCTGGCATAGGTCGTCGACTGCAGGAAATAGCGAATACTGCCGCGGGTCACCAACCCGCGGAACAGCACACGCCCGATCGGGCCGCGCAGCCAGGTCTGGGGCGATTTGGGCGTGACCAGGTCTTCCAACCCGGTCGGGCAGATCAACATCAACCGCTCGACCAACGCACCGACCGTCACCGCCGCCGTGCACGCATATGCACCCGCCAACGAGACCGCATACAGACAAAAGACCCCGCCCAGATGGCGCGCCACATCGGCGATGAGCGCGCTGTAGAGCGCAGCGTCGTAGACGATATCGGGGCGATCCGAATCACCGAAGCCGATGAGATCGAGTGCCACGACCCGGTAGTGCTGCTGCAGATGGGCAAACGGTCGGCGCAGCTCGTGGCTGCCCGCAGCTGCGTTGATGCTATGTACCAGTAGCACGGTCGGGCCACTCCCGGCCTCGTGGAGGGCGATGCGATAGCCGCGCCAGTCGAAAAACCGGACCGGTACGCCCAGCGGCGCCAATACTGTCGTCGCGGTCATTGTTCCCCTCCTGCGGTGCCGAGGTGCAGCGCTAACCACGCGCGTGCCCCGGCGGGGCTGTCGTACACCCCGTCGAGCTGGGCTTCGTAGGCCGCCTGCAAAATCGTTTTGATGCGCGGCCCGGCGGGCACCCCGCTGGCGATGACGTCCTCGCCCCGCAACAGGGCCGGCACCGGAGCGGTGGCCGCGCCCAGGGCTTCGGCGACCGCCAAGAACGGCGCCCCCGGCTCGGCACGGGGCAACGGCGGGCGCCCCGAGCTGTCGGCACCCACCAGACGTGCCCACCACTGGAGTTCGGCAGGTGCCAGCCGCGCCGCCAAGCGGCGCACGCTGCGCGGGCTGGGCGCCCCGTCGTTGGCAGCCATGTGCTCGCGCACCAAGGCGGTCACCGGCGCAGCAAAGCGCTCCGGGGCACCGATTGCCATGAGAAACGCGCGCGTCGGCGCATCACCGGCAGCCGCGTGCCCGTGACAGGTGATCCGGTCACCTTCGACCACGCTGGTACTGGGCTTGCCCAAATCGTGGCAGAGCGCCGCCAACGCCGTGATAATCACCGCCTCGTCGTCGAGCTGCGCACGGCGCTCGGCCATCCCCGCACACACATACAGGGTATGCACCCAGGCGTCGCCCTCGGGGTGGTGGATCGGGTCTTGGGCACACCCCACCAAAGCGGCGAGCATCGGGTAGATCGCCAACCATCCACTGTCGTACAGCAGTGTCAACCCCCGCTGCGGGAAGGGTGCCAGCGCCCACAAGCGCCATTCGTGCCAGATCCGCGCCGGGGCGATACTCGCCGCCCGCGCGACCACCGCCTGCGCCGCGGCACAGGTCGCCGCGGTGGGCGTGAAGTCGAGCTGGGCCGCCAGGCGCATCGCCCGCAACACCCGCAGCGGGTCGGCGGCGAATGCACCATCGAGCACCCGCAAAACCCCGGCCTGGCAATCGGCCACGCCGCCGGTGGGGTCGACGATGGTGCCGTCGGGCAGCAGCGCGATTGCATTGATCGTCAAATCACGGGCAGCGGCGGCGTGGCGCAGGTCGGCGTGCGCCGCCACACTCACGTCGATGGCCAACGCCCCCTGCCGCCAGCGCACCGCCGGGTGATCGCCGCCGACCGCACCACCGGGCACCACGTGCGCGAGGGCGTGTTCGAGGGTGGGCAAATCGGCTACCACGACCTCGATGTCGATGTCGTGCACGGGTCGCCCGAGCAGCACATCACGCACGGCGCCACCCACCACGCGCCACGGCAGTGCAGCAGCGGTCAGATATTCGGTCAGCGGGGCGACTGCGGCCAAGAGGGCGGTCACCGTCGGGAACGGGCGTCGGGTTTTCACGGCTTTCTCAGCGACGTAAATCAGCACTACAGGTATAATACGCCCGTTATGCCCACGAGAGGAGTCCGACATGAGCGCACCCATCACGATGTACACCACCGCCTGGTGTTCCGATTGCAAATTGGCCAAGCGGGTCTTCAACGAGTTGAATGTCAGCTACACCGAAATCGACATCGAGCAGGTCCCCAGTGCCCGCGACGAAGTCGTCCGCCTCAACAACGGCGCGTCGTCGGTCCCCACCATCGTCTTCCCCGACGGGTCGATTCTGGTCGAGCCCTCGGCCGCGGTCCTCAAGGCCAAAGTCGCCAGCATGTAGTCGTACAGATGAAAAAGCCCCCGGCGCGTGTGCGCCGGGGGCTTTCTGCTGCCTTACAAAACGGGCAGTACCTCGATGATTTGATCGTGCCCCGGGCCGACCGAAATCATCGAAATCTCGGCACCGATCAGGGCTGCCACTCGCCGCACGTAGGCCTGGGCGTTGGCAGGCAGGTCTTCCCAGCGGCGCACGCCGTCGGTGGGGGTCAACCACCCCGGCAGGGTCTCGTAGACGGGTTGGACCCGTTCGTAGTCGACGATGTCCGACGGCGGGTGGGCGAGCGCCTGCCCGTCGAGGGTGTAACCGACGCAGATCTTGATTTCGGCGAGTTCGTCGAGCACATCCAGCTTGGTCAGCGCCAGTCGGTCGATCCCATTGAGCCGCGCCGCATAGCGCGACGCGACGGCGTCGAGCCAGCCCACGCGGCGCAGGCGACCGGTGGTGGTGCCCACCTCGGCCCACGGCTTGCCCATCTGACGCAGCGCGTCGGCGGTGGCACCGTCGACTTCGCTGGGGAACGGCCCCGAGCCGACGCGGCTGGTGAACGCCTTGTAGACCCCCATCACGTGGTCGACCGCCAACGGCGACAACCCGGCGCCCTGGATCGCCCCGGAAATCCCCGGCATCGACGACGTCACGTACGGGTAGGTCCCGTGGTCGATGTCGAGCATGACCCCCTGGGCTCCCTCGAGCAACAGCGGCGTTTTCGCATCGACGGCTGCCTGCACCAACGGGTAGATATCGGTGATGTGCGCGGCCAACCGCTGGCCGTAGCCGGCGTATTCGGTCACCAACGCCTCGAGGTCATAGCGGGCGTCGCTCTGGTAGTAGGTCGCAAAGAGACGATTTTTCGCTGCCACAATCGGCGCCAACACCCGACGCAGCACCGCCGCATCACGCAGGTCGCCCATACGCACCCCGGCGCGGGCCGTCTTGTCGGCGTAGGTCGGTCCGATGCCGCGCCCGGTCGTGCCGATCTTGGCGTCGCCGCGCTGCGCTTCGTCGAGCTTGTCTTGTTCGACGTGGTAGGGCATCACCACATGGGCCCGGTCGCTGATGCGCAGGCTGTCGACACTGATGCCGCGGGCGATCAAGCCGTCGAGTTCGCCGATGAAGTGTTTGGGGTTGACGACGGTGCCGTTGCCGACGATGTTGGTGATCTGCGGCTCGAAAATGCCGGCCGGCACCAGGTTGAGCTTGAAGGTCCCGTGTCGGTTGACGACCGTGTGACCGGCGTTATTGCCACCGCCGTAGCGCACGACGGTCGTCGCACGCGCGGCGAGGATATCGATGATGTGCCCCTTGCCTTCGTCGCCCCACTGCGCACCGACGACTGCTACAACTGCCATGTGCGGCCCTCCGTTGTACAACTCACACAAAAGCCGTGCGCGCAACAATCCCTGCACGCCGGTCGTGTAATAATATTATAAGTGAACTATCATACGGGGACACTATGGACATCGCGACGCTGACGATTATCGTGCAATTAGTGTTCCTCGAAGGCATCCTCTCGATCGACAACGCCGCCGTCCTCGGTGCGATGGTCAGTCACCTCCCCGACAACAAACCCATCCCGTGGCCCAAACCCCTCGCCTTTCTGAGTGCGTGGGGCGAGCGCGTCTTGGGGAATCAGCGCGCCGCCGCCCTCAAAGTCGGTCTGCTGGGCGCCTACGTCGGCCGCGGCTTGATGCTGGTCTTGGCCGGCTGGATTATCCAATTCCCCTGGCTGCGCGTCGTCGGGGCCGGCTATCTCATCTATCTGGCCGTCCGCCATTTCGCTGAGCGCTTCGACCACACCGGCGAAGACGGCACCCCGGGCACCACCCGTCTGGCGGCTAGCGGCTTCTGGGGCACGGTCTTGGCCCTCGAACTCGCCGACCTGGCGTTCAGCATCGACAACGTCATCGCCGCCGTGGCCCTGTCCGACCAGATCTGGATCGTCATGCTGGGCGTGGCAATCGGCATTTTGGTGATGCGTTTCGCGGCCCAGATTTTCTCGCGCCTCATCGCGTGGGAGCCGGCATTCGAAACCGCTGCGTTCCTCTTGCTGCTGACCATCGGCGCCGAGCTGCTTCTGCACGAATACGCACACATCGAACTCACCGAGGTCCAGCAGTTCTTCATCTCGATGGGCGTGCTCCTGGGCACCATCGGCATCGCCCGCTCGCCGCTGCGTCGCCCGGTCACCGTCATGCTCTTCCCCGTCCGCTGGCTCTTCTACTCGATCATCGCCTTCATCGACATGTTCAAAGAGCTGGCCACCACACCGCATATCCCCGACGAACCGACCCACTGATCGACACGCAGACACCCCCGGCCACGCAGGCTGGGGGTGTTTTTTGTGCGTTTTTTTTACAGAGAAAACCGGGGTACGCTGGTGCGTACCCCGGCCGGAGTCAGGCTCAAGCCATCTGGTTGTAGCCGGGGACGGTCAGGAACTCGACGAACTCGGGGTTGAGGATCAACTCATCCAACAGCGCCACTGCCTGGTCGAGGCGCGGGCCGGCGAGGCGTTCCTGCAGCTTCTGGACCTCTTCGGTGCGCGTCATCTTGTAGAGATACGCATCGACGTCGCGGCCGTCGGCCAACTTGGCGCCGTGGTGCACCCACTGCCAGATCTGCGAGCGGGCGATTTCGGCGGTGGCGACGTCTTCCATCAGGTAGTTGATGGCCACCGCACCACGCCCGCCGAACCAGGCCTCGATATACTGCAACGCCACGCTGATGTTGTTACGCAACCCGGCCTCGGTGATGTCGCCGATCGGAATCGTCAACAGATCCTGCGCCGTCACACTGACCTGGGGCACATAGGTGATCTGGTTTTCTGCCGAAAAGGCCTTCTTGAAGATCTCTTGGACCGGCTTCACCAAGCCGGGGTGGGCCACCCAGGCACCGTCGAAGCCCTGGTCTGCCTCGCGCTGCTTGTCTTCGGCGAGCTTCGCCATCGAACGGTTGTTGGCGTTGACGTCGTCTTTGCGGGGGATAATCGCCGACATGCCCCCCATCGCGTGTGCGCCGCGGCGGTGACACGTCGCCACCACCAACTCAGCGGCCGACCGCAAGAAATGCACCGCCATCGTCACCTGGGCGCGATCGGGCAACACGAAATCGTCGCGGTGGTTGAAGGCCTTGATGAAGCTGTAGATGTAGTCCCAGCGCCCATGGTTGAGACCGCTCGAATGCTCGCGCAATTCGTACAAAATCTCGTGCATCTCGAACACCGCCAAGATGTGTTCGATGAGCACCGTGGCGCGGATGCTGCCCTGGGGGATGCCCAGTTTGTCTTGGGCGTAGACAAAAATCTCGTTCCACAAGCGGGCTTCGAGGTGATTCTGCAGCTTGGGCAGGTAGACGTAGGGGCCACTCCCGCGCTTGAGCAGTTCTTTGGCGTTGTGGAACAGGTAGAGACCCAGGTCGAACAACCCACCCGAGATAGGTGCGCCGTTGTAGGTGACGTGTTTTTCATCGAGATGCCAGCCACGCACCCGCACTGCCAACACCGCCGTCTCGTCGTTCAGCCGATAGACGCTGCCGTCTTTGGCGGTGAACGAAATCGTGCGCCGGATGGCGTCGCGCAGGTTGATCTGCCCCTGCACCACGTTGTCCCACAACGGTGCATTGGCGTCTTCGAAGTCAGCCATAAAGACCTGGGCGCCGCTGTTGAGGGCATTGATGACCATTTTGCGGTCGACGGGGCCGGTGATTTCGGTACGCCGATTGCGGAAGTTGGCCGGCGGCGGTGACACCTTCCATTCGCCGCTGCGGATATGCGCCGTCTCGGGGTTGAAATCCGGCAGTGCACCGGCTTTGAGCTCCGCCCAGCGGGTCACGCGGCGGGCCAGCAATTCGGCGCGGCGCGCTTCGAAGCGCACGACCAGATCTTCGACAAAGGCCAGCGCGTCGCGCGACAGAATTTCGTCGTATGCCGGGGTACGTTTCCCCGTGATCACCAAACCCTCAGTCATCGATGTTTCTCCTCACTGCGATGCAATCGCCATATTCAGATGCGCACCGAGGTTGCGGAAATCCGCCGTCCAGTCGAGTGCTTCGGGATCGCCCTGGTCCGCTTTCGCCCGCATCTGCGGGTAATCGCGCTGCCACACGACATTATAGTTGTTCTGCACCATCCACAGGTCGACGTCGTAGGCTTTGGCCACGTCGACCATCCGCAACAGCGTGCGCACCTGCCCCTTGGTCAACGGCGTCGCCATGAACTGCTGCCCGACCCGCGCCAAGGCCTGGGTCAACTGCAGTTTGACGGTCGCGCTGTCGTACGCCACGCCGTTCTGCACAGCATCGTCGATCAGCCCTTTCACCCGCAGGCTGTCGGGCGCTTCGGCCGTCAGCGCACTGCGCACATCGGCGTGCAGCGCAGCCGAAGCGGCCACCTGCAATTCACCAGGCACGGGCAAGGCCATTTTCTGCAGAAAACGCATCAACGACGTGTGCTCGGCGTACATGTCGTGGTAGCGCTCGACGACTTTATCGACCACCTCGGCCAACATCGCCTCGAGAATCGATCGCTGCTCCTCGCGGAAGATCGAATGCAGCGAGTAGCTGAACGGTCCCAGTGACTCGTCGAGCGCCTGTCTGACGGCGACCTGGTCGTTGCGGGCGACCGCAGGCACAATGCGATGCAGCAATGCATCGAGTTGTTCGTCGTCGGGGCGCACACCGCCGTGCATCTCCTGGTCGCTGCTGAGCACGACCCCGTACTGGAAGCGGCGTTGTTCGCCGGTCAGCAGCGCGGTGATGTCGGTGACGCCGATGGCGATCCGCGTCGACCCGAGCGTCCAGCGGTGCTGCACGATGCGCTGCACTCGATGCAGATAGACCACGTCGCGATTGGCCGTTTCGTGGAACAACGCCGTCAGCGCATCGTGGGCGCACACATCGGCCAGCGACAACACCAGCGGCGACACCTCGCTGCGATAGACCGATTCCATCGTGACACCGGTGTTCGAGACGACCTGTTCGAGTTTTTCGTTGAAGCCTTCTTCGAGGCTGAGATCCATCGTCTGTGCGGCCAGCTGCATGGCGCGGGCAGCATAGCGCAACACCTGCACCGTCTCGATGCCGGTCGGGTCGTTGAAAAACCAGGCACAGCTGGTGTAGCTCTGCATCAGCTGGCGCTGCAGCTCCATCAAGCCCAGGGCCGGCCAGCGCTCGTGGGTGGTGGCGTACTGGTGCAGAAACGCATCCATGCCCGCTTCGGTGGGATTGTTGATGACGGTGATATAGGCATCGCGGGCCGCCCACGGGTCACGATAGAACCGGCGCGCACTGCGTTCCCAGGCGTCGTTGACGGCCCCGGCCATGTAGTCGAGCGCGCTGCGCAGCGGTGCCCGCCAAACCTGGTTCCACCCTGCTTGGCCACCGGTGTGGCAGCCGCAGTCGCTGCGCCAACGTTCGACGCCGTGTGCACAGCTCCACGAGCTGTTTTCGACGATCTGGGCCTCGTGCGTGGGGGGGAACAGCGCCAAATACTCGCCGTACACGGTCACCGTGGCCAGATTGAGCTGCTCGATGTTGTGCAACGCAAACGCCAGCGCCATCTCGCCGTGGCGGTGGTGGTGGCCATAGGTCTCGCCGTCGGTCGCCACGTGGGCGAGTTTGGGTGTGCCGTCGTCGTCGACGCCGGCGATGAGGGCGTTGGCCAGCGCATCGCCGTTCTGCAGCAGATTCTGGAAGGCGATCGCTTGCGACGTCGAGCCGTTGTAGAAAAACACCGCGATGGTGCGCCCCGATGGCAGATTGACCCGATAGGGCATGGTCGTGTCGACGCCGTAAGTCGTCGGCTGCCACGCGCTGCTGCCCAGCGGGCGTACGGCGGCGGCTTGGTGCGGTGCCAAAATCGTATATTTGATGCCGTATTCGGCCAGTGCTTCGAGCGAATCGGTGCACACCGCCGCCTCGGAGAGCCACATCCCCTCGGGTTGGCGGCCGTAGTGGTGTACGAAATCGGCGACGCCCCAGGCGACCTGGGTGCGTCGGTCGCGCGCGGTCGCCAAGGGCATGATGATGTGCCCGTAGACCTGGGCGATGGCCGAGCCGTGGCCACCGAAGCGCGCGCGGCTCTCGACGTCGGCCGCGATGATGGCGTCGTAGGTGGTCGGTTCGGCGGCGCGCAACCAACGCATCAGTGTCGGGCCGACGTTGAAGCTGATATGGGCGTAATTATTGCGGATCGCCCGGATCCGGCCGCGCTCGTCTAATATGCGCGCCGCGGTGTTGGGTGCGTAGCACTCCGCCGACACTCGGGCGTTCCAATCGTGGTACGGGGCGGCGCTGGGTTGGACGTCGATGGCGTCGAGCCAGGGGTTTTCACGCGGGGGTTGATAGAAATGGCCGTGGATACACACATAACGGGTCACGGGCTGGTTCCTGTGGTACGACGCTGCCGGGGTGGCAGCGCCGCATAAGTGAGTTTTTCTGTGGCGTCAGGCGTCGGTGCGCGGTGCGATGTAGACCGTCGCCAGCGGCGGAATGGTGAGCACCATCGAAGCCGGCATACCATGGCACGGCACGTCCTCGACACGCAGGTGCGTCATCGCCCCGCTCCCGCCCCACTGGGTGTCGTCACTGTTGCAGATGACCTCCCAGGCGCCGCCGTGGGGCAACCCGATGCGGTATTCGTGCCGGGGCACCGGGGTGAAGCCACACACCACCACCACGTTGCGGGTGGCAGCGCCGCCCCGCCGCAGCAATGCCACCACGCTCTGGTCGGCGTCGTCGCAGGCGATCCAGTGGAAGCCCCACGGGTCGAAGTCGAGCTGGTGCAGCGCACCCTCGTATTTGTGCAACCGGTTGAGCTCGGCCACGTAGCGCTGCAGACCGACGTGCATCGGGTCGTCGAGCAGGTGCCAGTCGAGCGACCGCTCATGCGACCATTCGCGCCACTGCCCGAATTCACCGCCCATGAACAACAGTTTTTTGCCCGATTGGCCGTACATGTAGCCGTACAACGTGCGCAGGTTGGCGAATTTCTGCCAGACATCGCCCGGCATTTTGTTGAGCATCGAACCCTTGCCGTGCACCACCTCGTCGTGCGAAAACGCCAGCGTGAATTGCTCGCTGAAGGCATACAACGAGCGGAACGTCAGCTTGTTGTGGTGGTATTTGCGGTGCACCGGGTCTTCGGCGAGGTACTTGAGCGTGTCGTGCATCCAGCCCATGTCCCACTTCATATTGAAACCCAGACCGCCGATGTAGGTCGGCCGCGACACCATGGGCCAGGCCGTCGATTCCTCGGCGATCATCACGATGCCGGGGAAGCGCTCGTGGACGGTTTCGTTCAAACGACGCAAAAACACGATCGCGTCGATGTTTTCGCGCCCGCCGTAGGCATTGGGGATCCACTCGCCTTCTTTGCGCGAGTAGTCGAGATACAGCATCGAGGCCACGGCGTCGACGCGGATGCCGTCGATGTGATAGCGCTCGAACCACGACACCGCGCTCGAAATCAAGAAGCTGCGCACCTCGTGGCGACCGTAATTGAAGATGTAGCTGCCCCAGTCGGGGTGGTAGCCCTGGCGCGGGTCGGCGTGCTCATAGACTGCCGTGCCGTCGAATTGGGCCAAGCCGTGGGCGTCGACAGCGAAGTGCGAGGGCACCCAGTCCAAAATGACTCCGATGCCCTGCTGGTGCAGGTAATCGACGAACCCCATGAAATCTTGCGGGCTGCCGTAGCGACTCGTCGGCGCATACAAACCGACCGACTGATAGCCCCACGAGCCGTCGAACGGGTATTCCATGATGGGCAGGATCTCGACGTGGGTGTAGTGCATGCTGGTGCAGTATTCGGCCAAGCGGCGCGCTGCATCGGCATACCCCAGCCAACTGTCGTCGGTGTGGCGCATCCACGACCCGAGGTGCACCTCGTAGATGCTCATCGGCTCGCCGTTGTTGTTGCGGGTGGCGCGGGCTTCCATCCATGCCGCATCGCCCCACGTGTGCGTCATATCGGCGACGATCGACGCCGTGTTGGGGCGCACCTCGCCGGCCGTGGCCAGCGGGTCGGCTTTCTCGAGAATATCGCCGCTCTGCGCCTCGATCGAGTATTTGTACGGCGTCCCCACCGGCACGTGCGCAATAAAGCCGGCCCAGATGCCCGACGAGCCCTGTGCCCACAGCATGTTGCCGCCGCGCTGCCAGCCGTTGAAGTCGGCAATCACCGCCACCGAGCGCGCACTGGGTGCCCAGACGGCGAAATGCACGCCCGCCACCCCGTCTTTGACGCAGGGAATCGCCCCCAGTTTGTGGTGGAGTGCGAAATGTGAACCTTCGTTAAAAAGATACTGGTCGTCTTGGGTTACAAAGGTGTGCCCGATGAGCTGCGTGGTCATGGAGACTTCTCCTGTTGAACCGTCGTCACTCTGTCAGCGTTGTTTCACCGCTTCGAGCACCGCTGCATAAAACGGATCGACACCTGCGACTGCCTCGAGATCCTGCAGACCAGCGGCGTTTTGCGGGTCGAGCAAGGTCTGCGCCCACCCACGCAAAAAGCGCGCACTGGGAAGCTCTTCTTTCGCGAGGACAGCAGAACTCAATCGTACCACGTTCTCTACCACCACCTCGCCGAATGCGCTCAGGTCTGCGGGAAAGTTCGGGTTCTGCAGGTCGACCAGTGCCGCCGGATCGACCCGGCGGATTTCGCGCACCGCCGCGTCGTAATCGCCGTACAACAACGCACTCATAAAGGGCGACGCGTCGTCGGCTGTCGGCTGCCGTTGGCTCGCGATCCGCGTGAGCAACGCCACCGTCCACGTGTCTTGGTCGGTCGTCGGTGTGGCTGCGAGTGCGAGCTCGCTGCTGACGACGTTCCAGCGGTCGATCTGGCTGGCCGCGTATGCCGCCTGGATGTGTGCGTCACTGCTGGGCGCGGGTTTTTGCTGCACAAACGCGTTGCCGTCCCATGCGTAGACTTCTTCGTACCACGCGCGCACACCACAGGCATAACAAAACACATAAAAATCGGTCGCGTCGCCCACCGCGTCGAGACTGCCGTCGCCGTTCACATCGATCATGCGCAGTGCCCACCCGCCCGCATCGGAGTTGGCCGCGTATTCGAGTGTCAGCGCTTTCCCATCAAACGAAAAGACCTGACCGAAGCTGCTATGTGCGCCAACGCCACCGGTGACGGTGAAGAACGCACTGCCCGCGCGGTAGCTGGGCAGCAGCTCGAGCGCGCTGATGTATTGCCCGTCTTTGAAGTCGTATTCAGTGATTTTCTGCAGGCCGGCGCTGGTTTTCTGATAAATACTCAGCGGGTGGTATGACTGATAGTCTTCTTCGGTGCCGGTCGAATCGGTCATGCCCATTGCCAGACTGGCATAGAAGGGGCCGTCGGCGCCGTCCATCAACTTGACCACCGCGGTTTCGCCCAACATCGACGCCGAATCACCGTTGGCGTCGGGCGTCATCGTGGCAGCCAACAACGCGGCACTGGTGGCCGCGACCATCGTCGCATCGGCCGAATCGACGTTGCTGGGGGTACTCGTGGGGCGCGCAAACACCGTCGGCGACGCGGCGGGGATGTCGGTCGCCTGTACCTCCGCCGTCGCAACCGGAGGCGTCGCCGCTCCGTCGGCGACCGCAGTCACTGCCGGCGCCGCAGTGGGCACCGCGGCCGGTGCCGGTTTTCCACAACTGACCACTACCAAGCTCGCCAACACCACGACACCCACCCACCGCGCGCGCAGCCCCATACCCAGCCTCTGTGTTCTTTTTCAATACGACTACGGGTAGTATACTGCGCGACACTGCGTCAGATGCTTATAGATGGCTCATGCGCGGCTCACCAGCAGTGCCTATTTCACCCACAGCGCAATCACCCACCCCAGCACATACAACAACCCATAGCGGGTGTGCAGTACTGCCGTGCCCCGCAGCACCGGGTGGAGCTTCTCGGCCGCTGCTTCGGTGTGGGCGATTTTGATCAGCGACCAGGCCAGCGGCGCCGTCACAAAGGCCAGCAGCGTGGGCCACGGGGCCAGCCCGAGCGCGATGAGCACCAGCGTCGACACAAACGTCCCGCCCACCAGGATGTCGTACTCGATGCGTGCACCGCTGCGCCCGAAGACCGTCGCCAACGTGCGCTTGTGATTGATGCGATCGGTGTCGATGTCGCGCAGGTTGTTTGCATGCAGAATCGCCGCCACCACGAAGGCCACCGGCAACGAAGCAACGATGACCGGCCAGTTCCACGGATCGGGCTGCTGCTGGAAGGTCTGCAGGTAATACGACCCGAGCACCATGACCGGCCCCATGAAGATAAACACCGCCACTTCACCTAGCCCCACATAGGCCAGCGCGAACGGCCCAGCGGTATAGAAATACCCCACCGCCACGCTACACAACCCCAGCCACAGAATGAACGGCCCCGTCGCATACACGAAATAGAGCCCGATCGCCGAGCCGACGGCGAAGGCCAACACGCCCGCCCAAAAAATCTGCTGCGGCGTCATGTCGCCCCGCAACAAGGCCCCGCCGGTGCCCCGCACGTTGGCCGTGTCGGTGCCCTTGGTGTAGTCGTAGTAGTCGTTCATCAGGTTGGTGCCGCCTTGGATGGCGATCGACCCGATCAACGCCAACACCAACCACAGCCAATTGATGGCCACGCCGTGGGCTGCGATGGCCGCCCCCAACAACACCGGCACGATGGCAGCAGTGTAGCTCCAGGGTCGCACCGCGCCCCACCATTTCTTCAACAACGGCATACGCGACTCCTTGACCGTGTGGCGCCACGGCACCACCAAGCGCTCGATTTCGTCCAACCCCACGGTGATCAACCACCCCAGCCCAGCGATGACCGTCACCGCCGCCATCATGTCGGCGATGGCATAGAGCTCGTATGACTGCCAGATGCGGTAGCCGATGCCCTCGCTCGCGCCGACGAATTCGACGCCGACGATGAGCGTCAGCGCAAAGCCCATCGCCAACTTCCAGCCGTCGATAATCGCCGGCAAACACGCCGGCAGCGCAACCGTGCGGAACAACACGCGCTGATTAGCCCCGTACAAGCGGCCGACCTCGAAGAAGCGTTGGTCGATCTGCAGCACGCCGCCGATGGTGTGGATCACCACCATCAAAAAGACACTCACCGCCACGGTGGCGATCTTGCTCACCTCGCCGATCCCCAGCACCACGATCACCAAGGGCAACAGGGCGATCTTGGGCACCGGGTAGAGCATCGTCGCCAGCGGCCGCACCAGTAGGTAGACCGTGCGATTCAACCCGCTCCAGATCCCCAGCAGCGTCGCCGGGATCGCCCCCACCAAGAACCCCAGCGCGATCCGCCGGCTGCTGACGACGACGTCGCCCATGAGCGACCCGTCGGCCAGCCCCGCACCCAGGGCGACCACCACCTCGCTGGGCGGTGGGATAAAGATCCGATTGAGGACTCCCAGCTGCACCAGCGCTTCCCACAGCACGAGCAACAACAGCGGCGACAGCAGCGACAACCAGCGATTCTGGGGCATCACAGTACCCCTTCCTGCATCTGCACGGCCACCTGCTGGCGGATCTGCCCCCAGATGTCGCCGAAGGCCTGTTGGAACGCCGGCAACGTCCGCTTCGTGTCGATCGCCACATCCGGCAGGCCAGGCGTGACATCGGCAATCACGCGCCCCGGGCGCGCCGACAGCACCACGATGCGCTCGGCGACGATCAACGCCTCGTCGATGGCGTGGGTCACAAACACCATCGTGCCGCAGGCACCCTGGCGGCGCAGGTCACAGACCAGCTCCTGCATCAGCAAGCGCGTCTGGGCATCGAGCGCCGCAAACGGCTCGTCGAAGAGCACGATGTCGGGGCGGGTCGCCAACGCCCGGGCTATCCCCACCCGCTGCTGCATCCCGCCCGACAGCTGGTGCGGGTAGGCGTCGAAAAAGCGCTGCAACCCCATCCGCTCGGCCCATTCGTGGGCCCGCACCCGCCGCTCGGCCGGGGCGACCCCCTGCGTCATCAGCCCATAGCCGATGTTGTCGGCCACCGACAACCACGGAAAGAGCAGGCCGCTCTGGAAGACCATCGCCAGCCGCGCCCCCGGCGCCACGGTCACGCTGCCCGTGCTCACCCGCTCGAGGCCGGCGATCGCCCGCAGCAGCGTCGTCTTGCCGCAGCCCGAAGGCCCCACCAGCGCCAGCGCACTGCCCTGGGCAACCCGCAACGAGACATCGGTCAACGCATGCACCCCGTTGGGGTAGGTCACGCCGACATCGGTACAGACAATCGGATCAGGAGCCATACTGCCCTCACGGCAAAAAACCGCGGCGTCGGTGCGACGCCGCGGAAGAGAACAGAACGCAGGCGTTCGGCTGGGTTATTTGCCGGTTGCGCGGGCGACCAGTTCGGTGTTGATGAGCGTGTTCACATCCAGGTCTGTATCATACTCCAAGTAGCCACGCTCGCGGAAGTAGCTCTGCAGCGTCTCGAGGTTTGCGACCGGAATCACGCCCTCGGCGTTGTAGTGCGCAATCGAGGCCTTTTCGACCACCGCTGCCGGCACCTTGGTGTACTTCTCGATAATCGCCGCGATCTCGGGGGTCATGTACTCGCCCTGCAGATCGCCGCAGGCCTTCAGGTACGCGCGCATGAAGCCTTCCGACGTCGCGGTGTCGGCCAACATCGGCTCGCCCATGTACAGATACGTCGCGTAGAAGCCGTCGATGAAGTCGTCGGCCAAGATCGCTACCACGCCTTTGTCGATGTTGATGGTGGCAAGCGGCTCACCCAAAATCGCCGCGTCGATCGAGCCGCCTTCCAGTGCCGCCGGCACATCCTTGAAGCCCACCGTCACCAGCTCGATGTCGGCCATCGTCAGGCCGTTCTTTTCGAGCGCCTGGGCGACCCAGTACTCGGTCGCCGCGCCGGTGGCGTTGATGGCGACTTTCTTGCCTTTCAAATCGGCGACCGACTTGAGCTCGTCGACGCGCTTGGCGCTGATGACCAACGGGCTCGTCAACGGCTTCGATTCGTTGTGCATCGGCGCCACAATCGAAAACTTCACCCCGCGAGCCGCCGCGTTGAACAAGCCAGCACCGGCACCACCGAAGGCGGCGTCGAAGTTGCCCGCTGCCAGCTGCACCACCGGGTCACTGCCGCCCTGGACCGGCGTCGACTCGATTTCGATGCCCTCTGCAGCGAAATACCCCCGCTCGATACCCACGTACAACGGCGCATAGATCGACACCGGGACGTAGCCCAAGCGCACTTTCTTCAATGCAGCCGACTCGGCCGTGGGCTCCGCAGCAGCGGTCGGCTCGGCCGCCGGTTCCGCGGCAGCCGTCGGTTCGGCTGGCACTGCCGTCGGCGCAGCCGCCGCACCAGCACCACAGCTGGCCAGCACCATGCCGACCAATATCAGCGACAATAGGCGTTTCATACCCGCACACTTTCATTCGTCGTCACCCAATCGCGCACATTGTAACAGAATTCACGTTGTCTATCGGCTGTCTTTTTTTATGGGAAAACTTTACTGGGCCCGACATTTGCCTGGCGGCAGCGGGGTCTGGCGCGGCGGGGCACTGCCCCGCGCGCCGTGCGGTGCGTGGCGCCGCACAACCGATCCCCGCTGCAAGCCCCACGCGCACATCGGCAGCACACCGGTGCACCCCGTGTGTCTCAATCGTTGTTTCTTCCTCTGTCTACCGCCACCGAGAGAAGCATCGATACATGCTTCTTCTACCTCCTGCGGGTGTTCCTCGTGTGCCGGTGTCTGGGTAGGCTGTGGGTGACGGTCGCAGCCGCACCTGCGACCCCGTTTCTGCCACCGCTGCCCGCCCCAGGAGAACGATCCCCCCGAGTCAAACCAACTGCCCCCCAAAACCGTCGATAATACCAGGAGAAATCACGCACCAACGGGGGATTTGCCTATGCGTACCCGACCAATCTTGCGTTCCTGCATCGTGCTCACCAGTTGCCTCATGTTGGGCATCGCACGCCCACCCGCTTCTGCACACGCCATCAGCAGCGACTGCGGCGCGACCCCGGCGCCGTTTGTCGACCTGAGCGGTTGCGACCTGCACGGCCGCGATCTCTCGTGGGCCGAGCTCGCGCACGCCAACCTCGCCGGCGCCAATCTCGCGGGTGCCACCCTCACCAGCGCCAATCTGGCCAGTGCCATCCTCACCGGCGCCGACCTGACCGGTGCCGTGCTGACCAATGTCAGTGCCACCAAAGCCGATTTCAGCACCGCCGATCTGACCAATGCCGACGCGACCGGTGCCGCCTTGGTGGGCATCGTCCTGACCAACGCCACCGTCAGCGGCACAAACTTCAGCGGTGTCTCCTTCAGCGGCACGCTGGTGCGCGGCGTCAGCAGCGGTGGCCTGGTGGGGACGCCCGCGGCACTCCCCAGTGGCTGGAGCGTCACCGCCGGGTACCTCATCGGCCCCGGTGCCTACCTGGGCGGCGCCGCCCTCGACGGGGTGTCGCTCAGCGGGCGCACACTCACCAAAACCATCTTCACCGACGCCCATCTCGCCGGCAGCGACTGTACCGGCTGCGTCTTGACCGGCGCCAAACTCAACGGCGCCGATCTGACCAATGCCGTCTTGACCAATAGCCGCCTCGACGGTGTCGCCATCGGCCGGGCCAACCTGACGGGCACGGTCTTGACCAACAGCGTCTTGACCAAGGTCCGCTCCGGTCTGCTCACGGGTACCCCAGCAAACCTCCCCACGGGGTGGGTCATCCGCGGCGGCTATCTGCTCGGACCCACCGCCGATCTGACCGGGGCTGCGCTGCGCAACCTCAGCCTGAGCGGGGTCTCGCTCGCAAAAGCGACGCTGACGAACCTCGTCAGCAGCGGCATCAGCGCCGGGCCCAGCGCCCTGCCGGCCGGGTGGGTCCTGCGCGGCGGGCGCATCTACGGCCCATACGCCAACCTCACCGGTGCCAATCTCGCCCGCCTCAACATCGCGGGGCTGTCACTGGGCCATGCCACCCTGCGCAACGTCAGCTCGGGGGGTATCACCGGCACCCCGGCAGCAATCCCGGCCGGTTGGCGCCTGCGCAACGGCTACCTGGTGGGCCCGTACGCCAACCTCTCCAACGCACTCTTCGGCACCGCCGACCTCAGCAACATCCAGATCCAAGGTGCCCGCATCACCAACGCCGACTTCGGTCGGACCGTACTGGCCAATGTCCGCTCGGGGGCACTCGTCGGCACACCGCGCAGCATGCCGCCGGGCTGGGTCGTCCGCAAAGGGTTCTTCATCGGCGCCACCGCGTCGCTGCGCGACGCCGACCTCAGCCACGCCGATCTGCGTGCGACCAACCTCGCCACCGCCAATCTGGCCAACGCCGATCTCCACAGTGCAAACCTGGCCGGTGCCAATCTCAGCAGCGCCAATCTGACCGACGCCAACCTGACCGGTACCACCCTCACCAACACCAACCTCCGCACCGCCACCCTCACCGATGTCACGGCCACGGGCATCGTCGGCGTCCCGGCTGCCCTGCCCCCCGGCTGGCGCCTCGTCGGCGGCACACTCATCGGCCCGTGACCACAGCGAGATCCACACGCACACGATTTTGGTATTTTTAACAAAAAAACCAACGCGTCTCACGCTGGTAGGCGCGCAGCCCCGCCGAAGGCACTCCCATGCGCTCCGGTTTGAAAACGTCACGGCAATTTTGGTAATCATTCCGAATACGAAGATTCTTCAGCAGGCAGCCAGCGCGCACACGCGGCTGCACTGGGCACCTGCACGAGCCCCGGCAGACCCGCCAGCAGTCGATTTCGGCAACACAAAGCGGTATATCCAATGTTCAAGAGGCAACTCGCGTGCATTTTGGTATTTTTAACAAAATCACTGCTCACAGCAGGCATCGGACGCCTGCCCGGGGCGTGGGCAGCAGCATACGGTTTTATTGAAAAAACCTGCAGTTATTTGGTATATGTTCCGAATGTGAAGATGTTTCAAACAGCCCGCACCCCGACCACCGACACCATGCCGCCGCGTCCTCCGACCAACGGCAGTGTGGGTGGTTTTCACCAGCACAACGCGCAGTAGGATGCGCGTACTCGCCGATACCCGGCTCCGAACCGAGCACGCCGGCGACGCAACACAGCTGTAAGGATAGACCGAATGCAACCCGGTACAATAGGCACATGTCTACTACACCACTGACCCAACCACACCTGCGTGTCATCGCAGCCTGCGCCAAAACCCTCAGCGCCACGACCCCGTTTTCGACCCGTATCGAACACGTCTACGGGCTCCTGCGGGGGGTGATGGCCGTCGACGACATGCTGCTCAGTTATTGGACCGACACCCCGGGGCACGGCGCGTTGACCCACCTCGGCAGCAACGCCTGGGAGCTGCCGTGGGACGACACCCTCATCCGCGCGACCCTCGAGGGGCACCGTGCGCATACCCGCGAGAGCAGCCACCCCCTCAAAGCAGCGCCCGGTGAGTTCGCAGTGCGCCTGGTGACCACCCACTGCATCCCCATCAGTGCCAACGGCGCTGTCTCGGGAGTGTTTTCGTACCGCTACGACACTGCCAAACCGCCCAGCAGCCGCGACACCGCCACCATCGACGCCTTGATCCCCCTGTTGGCCACCCAACTGGTGATCGCCGCTGCCATCGCACCCGCATCGCCACCGACCCCACAACCGGTGGCGACGGCCCCGCTCGCCGAGCGGCTCGATCGCCTGCGCCTCGAACTCGACCCGCCGCTGCAGTTGCACACCCTGCTGGCGCGCATCCTGGCCCACGCCGTCGCCGACACCCACGCCGAATTCGGCAGCATCGCGGTGGTGGACCACGAACGCCACGAAATCGAACTCTCGGCCGTCCACGGCTACCGCGTCACCCCGCTGGTCTCGGGGGCGATCGAGCACATCCGCCACCGCTGGAACTGGGAGAGCGGCGTGGTGGGGAAAGTCGCCCGGTCCACCCAACCGCAACTCCTGAGCGACTGCAGCGGCGACGTCGACTACTTCTACAGCGACCGCCCGCTCCTGCGCAGCAAATTGGCCCTCCCCATCATGGTCGACGGCCGCTGTGCGGCAGTCCTCTGCCTCGACAGCACCCGCAGCGACGCCTTCGACAGCGCCGCGGTCGCCCTGGTGCAGGGCATCACCACCACGGCAGCGCCGCCCGTCAACCGCGCGCTGCGCTACCAAGAGCTCCTCGACCGGGGCACCCAGCTGGGTCAGGTTTTCCAGACGATTCCGTCCGGCTTGTTGTTGACCGATCGCTACGGGCAGGTCTTGCGCCACAACCCGGCTTTCGAACACAATTGGGGGCTGAGCAGCGAGCAGGTGGGCATCGGCTTCCGCTTCCCCTATGACCTGCTGGCCCTCTGTCTGCCTCGCTTCATCGACTCCAACGCGTTTACCCAGTTCTGCGACCAAGCCCACAAACACCCCGACCAAGAGCTGAGCATGCTGGTCAAGCTGCGCAACCCGCACCAGGAGTTGGCCGTGCTGACCCGGCCCACCCGCGACAACAGCGAACACATCACCGGCCGGGTCTGGGTGATGACCGACACCACGCGCGAGACCGAGGCCGACCGCATGAAGAGCGAGTTCACCTCGTTGATGTCGCACGAGCTCAAAACGCCGCTGACGTCGATCATGGGCTACTCCGACCTGTTGCTCAACCGCGACCTCCCCCCCGACGCCCAAAAGAACCTCATCCGCATCTTGCGCAGCGAAGCCGAACACCTCCAGCAGCTCGTCAACGAAATGCTCGACGTCGCCCGCATCGAGGCCAACACCATCCGCATCACCCGGTGGCCCATCGACATCGCCCACGTCACCCTCGAGCTCATCAAACAGCTCACCCACAGTGTGACGTTTGCCAACCACCAGATGAGCTACGACATCGCCGAGCAGCTCCCGCCGGCCTACGCCGACAAAGAACGCGTGCGCCAGGTGCTGACCAATCTGCTGTCGAACGCCGCCAAATACGCACCCAACGGCGGCACCATCACGGTCCGCATCCGCATGCTGACCCAGCCGCCGCCCAAACACCCCGAGGGGGCGTTCATCCACATCAGCGTCGTCGACGAGGGCATGGGCATCACCGCCGAAAACCTGGCGCGCATCTGGGATCGCTTCGTACGGCTCGACACCAGCAACACCAAGAGCATCGGTGGGACCGGCCTCGGGCTCACCATCGTGCGCGGGTTGGTCGAGCTGCACGGCGGCAAAGCTTGGGCCCACAGCGAAATCAACAAAGGCTCGGCGTTTCACTTCAGCCTACCGATCGCGTCGGATCTCGCCCACGACGCCTGATGCCCGTGCCGCGCTCATGGCCCAACCGCGCGGCAGTTGGATTTTTCACCCGCTCCGTATAGGCACGCCGATGGCACACGAAATCCCCGCCGCCCCCGTGATGGTCGAGCTGCGCGTCAGCAATTCACGCTTTATCACCCACCTGGCACCCGCCGCCGACGTGGCCAGCGCCCGGGCGTACATCGCCGCCATCCGTGCCCAGATGCCCGACGCCAACCACCACGTCTACGCCTATGTCATCGGGCACGGCGGCACCGTCACGCTGGGCATGAGCGACGACGGCGAACCCTCGGGCACGGCCGGGCGCCCGGCGCTGGCGGTGCTCAAGGGGAGTGGCTTGGGTGACGTCGTGGTGGTGGTGACCCGCTACTTCGGCGGGACGTTGCTGGGCACCGGCGGCCTCGTCCATGCCTACGGCGACAGCGTGCGCGCCGTCCTCGAGCAGGTCACCCGCGTCGAGAAAATCGCCCGCACGACGCTGCTGGTGGGTACTTCGTATCCGCTGTATGAGGCAATCAGACGCCTGTTAGCGGGCTTTGATTGTCAGATAATCGAAGAAAATTTCGGCACCGACGTGACCATGACCATCCGCGTGCGCGTCGCCGATGTGGACGCCATCACGGCCCAACTGGTCGAGTTTTCGGCCGGCAGCGTCGACATCATCCCCGGCGACGACGCCTAACCCACCGCCCGCAGACGGGGCACCACATCGGTCACCACTGCGATCGCGGCCTCGACGTCGTCCTGTGTCGTCGCCCGCCCCAATGTCAAGCGCAACGCCGCCTGGGTGTCGCCGCTGATAACCCCGATCGCCTGCAACACGTGCGACGGCTGCAACGACCCACTCGTGCACGCCGAGCCGCTCGAGGCACAGATGCCCCGCTGATCCAGCAATATCAACAGACTATCGCCGTCGACCCCATCGATGACAAAGCTCGCGTTGTTGGCCAAGCGCTCGTGCGGATGGCCGGTCAACGTCACCCCCGGCAGGCCCCCGACGATGCCGGCGATGAGGCGATCGCGCAGCGGCAGTAGCCGTGCGACTTCGCCAGCGCGTTCGTCGGCTGCGATCTGCAACGCCGCCGCGAATCCCACGATGGCTGCCACGTTTTCGGTGCCGGCGCGCCGCCGCCGCTCCTGTGCCCCACCGTGGATCTGCGGGGTGCAGCTCACCCCACGGCGCACATAATTGACCCCCACACCCTTGGGGCCATAGAACTTGTGCGCCGTCATCGTCAGCACGTCGACCCCCAATGCTTTGACGTCGATGGGCAGCAGCCCCGCCGCCTGCACCGCGTCGGTGTGGAAGGGCACGCCGCGCGCGTTGGCCAGCACAGCCAACGCCGCGATGGGTTGGATGGTGCCGATTTCGTTGTTGGCATACATCACCGACACCAACGCGGTGTGTGACTGGAACGCCGCCGCCAGCGCCGCTGGGTCGACCAACCCCGTGCCATCGACCGGCAAAATCGTCAGGTCGACCCCCTGGCGTGCCATCGCCTCGGCGGCGTGCAATCCGGCGTGGTGCTCGATCCCGCTGATGATCACATGCGCCTTGCCGTGCTGCTGCAGGTACGCCTGGGTGACCCCTTTGATCGCGAGGTTATCGCCCTCGCTGCCGCCCCCGGTGAACACCACATCGGCCGCACTACAGTTGATGATGGCCGCGACGGTGTCGCGCGCGGCGTCGAGGGCGTTCAGTGCCCGCCGCCCTGCCTGATGCAGGCTCGACGGGTTGCCGTAGATCTCGGTCAGACACGGCTCCATCGCGGCGTAGACGCGCGGGTCGAGCGGGGTGGTCGCGGCATAATCGAAATAACGCAGGGGAAACTGGCTCATACCTACCTCGGAGTGACGTGCGTTCTAATATCTACAATATATACAGGTTTAGTAGACTTTGTCAATATCGTTCACCCCCATGGAGCACATCGCGCTACGCGGCATGTCTCCACGGGGGTGACAACAATCAAACCAACGCGCCCTGCGACTGATGTGGCTGACGTAGTCAAACCGACGCGCCCTGCGCGCACGCTGGGGTGGCGGAGGTCAATCTGTGCGCGGAATGCACCACCAACCAATGTCGTCATGCCCGTGAAGACCCCGTCATCCCCGTGGAGACCCTGTCATCCCCGTGGAGACCCCGAAGGGGGCTCCATGGCGAAGGGGTGCTCCATGGGCATCTCGTTCATCGTTCCCACGGTGTATCGGGGATGTGATAGTGCCAGCTGCGCTGCAGCCAGAGTTCGAGTTCGTCGTCGCGGTCGTAGCGTTCAGGCGACAAGACGACGTGGCCGTCGGTCTGGATACGTTTGGGGGCGTGTTGGCGTACCCCGGGCAGCTGGACGGCAGCGGCGAAATCCGCAGCCGTCAGACCGACCATCACCAGTTCGCCCCAGATTCCGGCGACGGCGTGCAACTGATAGAGAAATTCGATGCCGCCGAAGCGGCGCCGGATCGTGCACCCCCGCGGCAGCAGGTACTCGGCGATCCGGTCTGCGGTGATGGTATTGGCAGGCATCGGTTTCCTCCGGTCCTACACCACGTCAGCCCCTGCATGGGGGCACGCCGTGGGGCTCTGTCAGGTCATTTGCTCACCCTCAACCCTTAACCCTTAACCCTTAACCTTTCACCTGATACGTCTGCGTCGTCACTCCGTCTGCTGCAGTGACCGTGATCACCGCCGTATTCCCGCGCAGCACGCGCACGAGCCGCCCGGGTGCCACGACCACGCCATCGAGGCGTACGACCGCGGCACTGGCACTACTGAGCAGCTCGAGGGTCTGCGCCTGTACACCCGCCGACAGCGCCGGCAGCGTGATGACGGGTGCGATGGGCAGCGGCTGCCCGTCGCAGACGAGCAAGGCCAGCGCGGCATTCTGGGCCGGCGCGACCGCCAGACAGGCCCCGCGCCGCACATTGATAGCCGCCCAATCGGGGTCGGTCAGGCGGTCGCCGACGACGACCTGCCAGACATCGCTGGCAGCCGGCCGCAACGACGGGACCAGGCATGCGTCGCCGTCGTCGACCAGGCGTTGCACCGCAATCTGCAGCGCGTCGAAATAGCGCTCGCCGTACATGGGCACGTCGTTGTGCCCGCCGTACCAGACGCGGACTTTGCCCGCCAACAGGCGACGCACCCGCAGCAGCGCGACCTGATAGGCATCGATGGTCGCCATGCCGGGGAACTGCATCCACAGCGAATCGGTGATCGTCGGCCGGTTGCTCCCGAAGGCGTCGCCGGCGATCAACACGCCCCGCGCGGCGTCGTGGAGCACCATGCTCCCCGCCGAGTGCCCAGGCACGTGGTAGACGTCGAACACCCATCCGCCCAGGTCGAAGCGCATTCCCTCGTGGATGTCGAAAATACCCGTCAAATCGAGCGCAAAGCCCATGCTGTCTCGGAACGACGCCGCCATCGCCAGATCGTGGTGGCTCATATAGACGTCGTGGGCGTCTTCGAATTGCCCTAACGCCGCGACGTGATCGGGGTGGCCGTGCGTCACAAACACATCCAACGGCTTGTCGCCCACCAACTGCTGGACAAACGCCCGCAGGTTCCCGTTCGCCAACCCCGCATCGACCAGCATGCAGCGCGCACTCCCCACCACCAGGTACATCTTGGTGTCGTCGTTGTCGACGATCATGTACAACCCGGGTTCGACCTCGCGGGCGCTGTAGACGTCAGCATCACGCCGATCGATGACATACGTGAAGGTCGCCACCGCACTCTGCTGCCCGGCGGCGACGGTGATGGCGTAGATGGTGTACTTCGTGCGCACGCCCCGTGGGCCGTCGTCGACCGCTGCAACTACCGGCAGGACAAATGGGTCGAACACCGGGCACGCGGGGGTGGGCACGCTTCCGTCGGTCGTGAAGTGGATGGTCGCACCAGGGGTGTCGCTGCGCAGGGTAATCATCTGCGAGACGCCGTAGGTCCCCGGCACGGGGAAGGCAGTGGGTGGCTGGAGCATGGGCTTCCTCTTTCGTGTGTGTCGTCATTGTAGTAGAAAGCCCGTGGGGCACCGTTTTCGGTGCCCCACCACACTGCCGTTGGGTTTTCAGCCTAGCTGCGCGCCAGTACTTCGTGTGCCGCGGCCACGATCCGCGCTGCGACCTTGGGGCTGGCGTTTGCCCCCGGTTCGATGGCACGCACGATGTCTTCGGGCCCGAAATCCCCCCCAAACACGTCGGCTGCCACGGCGCCGTGTTTTTTCGCAGTATCGATGACATGCCGCGACACGATGCCCAGCACCGGGTTTATTGCGACCCACGACAACGAGCGGTCGATGACCTCCCCATCGAGCAGATCGCCTGCATACAACGTGATGTCATAGATCGGATAGATCGACACCAACACCAAGTGCTTCACGCCCCGATTTTTCAGCGCGGCGACCGTCGCGTCGTACGCTGCTAAGACAGGGTGTACCCCGCGGTACATCGCCGTCATGCCCTCGAGTACGTTGTTGACCTCCTGGTTATAGACACCAAACAGCTGCCGCAGATTGTTCCCCATCACGCTCAACACCAGCACGTCGTGTTCGGGCCGAAAGCCCGCCGCCAGTGTCGCCTCGAACTGGTCTGCCATGTGCTGGAGGCCCACACCGTCGATGGCGATGCACGTCGCACCGGCCGGCCACAATGCATTTACGCAATCGGTCACCGTCGGTGCGCTGCCGACATACGGTGCATTGTCGATGATCGAATCCCCCAGCAGGAACAGCCGCGGGGCACTGTCGGATTGGTGTGTCATTGAGAGACTTTCTATTAACGTACGTGAAACGTTTGACTGACAAATATGAGTATAGCAGAGGTTTGTATTTTTCTCAACATTTGTAGAGAAACTCTATTACTCCGTTAACACAGCGCAGAATCTGATTTCTCACAGCCATCCAGCACCATCCGGCATTGACAAATGGGTATTTTTCGATGCATTTCACTATAACGTCGTCGTGACACGTTTTGTTGCAGCAGCCGCCCACTCACTCCAGATTGGTCACCGCAAACGGCCCCCACTGCTCCTGCAGGTAGGCGACCACGATGCTGCGATGGCACTCGTGAGCGTGGTGTTCGCTGCACAGCAGTACGCCGCCGTCCAGCAATGTCCGGGGCACGCTGCGTTCGACGGCACGGCTGCGCAAGAGCTCGGTGAACTGTGGGGCGAACGTCGACCATGGTTGGTGCTGCTTGCGCTGACCGTCGAGCAGCGCTTGGGTCGGGGCAAGCAACGGCTCGGCGACGTAGTCCATCGCGCAGATCGTGCGCGCGAAGTAAGCGAGGTCGTCTTTTTTGGCAAAACCGGCGAGTTGCGAGACGTTGTTGAGGCGGATATCGACGATGCGCCGGGCACCGGAGCTGCGCAACGTCTCGAAAAAGACCGCAGCAGATTTTTTCGTGAAACCGATGGTATAGACGTGCATGCGGGTGACCTCGTCAGCAGAATCACCAGCATTGTAGCGGGTACGTCAGCGGGCGGCGTCGACCTGGGCACGGATATGTGCCAACAACACCTGGAGTGCCACGTCGACCCGGCCAGCCCGCCCCATGTGCGACTGAGTCACCGCGGCCGCAAACCCCACCGGGTCGAGGCGGGGCCACCCCAACGGCTCTTGGTCGTCGGCGAGCTCCCAGTCGCCGGTCGCGACTGTGTGGTGTTCGGCGTCTTGCAGGTCGAGCTCGACGACGATACGGTCAAAATGGCGCTGGCCAGGGTGGTCGGCGGCGACATGACCGTAGATCCGCCGCAAGACCACGCCCAACGATGGTCGCAGCACCGCCCAGTTATCGGCATCGACGGGGAGTTCGACGACGTCGTCGGTCGTGACACGTATGCGCATGGGAGTCTCCTTTTTCGCTGTATCAATATGCACAGTGTGTCGCGAAAAGGCAGATCGAGATAGGTGAAATTTTACAAGTTTTTCACAAAAAATCCGTTGGGTTGTGGCGTCTGTTGCTTTCCCAGGCAGGCAGACGCACCCAAACCCCACTGCCGGTGTCGCCGACAGTGGGGTGTTCGGTGTGATTAGGCTTCGTCGTCTGCAGCGTCGAT
>JBJOJU010000384.1:0-4525 GCA_046046485.1 Chloroflexota bacterium
CTCGTCGCCGCACTGGTGACGACGGTGAGTATATTGCCGGCGTTGCGCACCGGCGTCGCACCCCACCCCGATGTCCCCGCACCGACGATCGTCACCGCCTGGGGCACCGTCGCGACGATGCTCGGGCTCTACTGCGCGGCAATGGCACTGACCGCCCTGATTGCGTTCCGCACCCTCCAACGACTGCGCATCGCCGATGCCATCAAACTGGGCGACGAAAACTAAGCTCCACGCTGCAGCAAAGCAAATAAACCGCCACCATCGGCATGATGGTGGCGGTTTATTTGTATTTCACAGACGCTCTCCGATGGCAGCGGGTGATCGGTTCACGGGGAGCGGAGGCACCATTCGTTCCAATCACACCACCAGAACGTCGCGGTCGGCACCGGTACCGTCGGCGTCCGACTGGGTGTGCGGGTCCGCGTCGGGAGGCGAGTGTCTGTGGCTGCGGGTGGTATTGTCGGCGCCGGCGTGTCGGTCTGGGTCGCCAACGGGTCGGGTGTGTCGGTCGGGCCGGCCGGTGTCGCGGTCTCGGTGGGGAGCGCCGTGTCAGTCGGCAGGGCGGTGTCGGTCGGTGCGACCGAGGGGGTCGCGGTCGGGACAACCACACTCGCCGTCCGCGACGGCGCAACCGTCGTCACGGTCGGTTGAGTGGTCATTGTGGGGGGTACCCGGGTGGGCCGCCGTTGGGTCGGCTCGATGGTGGGTTCAGATGTCGGCTCCGTCGTCGGCTCGGCAGTGGGTGGCTCGGTAGGCTGGGCCGTCACGGTCACGGTCGCTGGCGGGAGCGTCGCAGTGGGGACTGCGGTGTCGGTGACGACTGGCTGCGGGGTATTCGAGGGAGCTGTACTCGCAGTGGGTGCTGCGCTCTGTGGTGTCGCATCGGGGGGCAGTGTCGGTTCGGGCGGAGCATCGGCAGGCCGCGGTGCGAGGTCAGCGACCAACCCGGCGATCCCGGCGTCGGTGGCAGGCCGGCGCGCAGTGGAACGGGTCGGCGGGTTGGTACCCGTCTGTGCGGACACGCCGATGGTGATCGGTGCCGGGTCAGACCCAAACACTGAGACCGTGTTACTGGCAGGATCGACCGCGACTGCCATGGTTCCACCCGGCGCGAGCGTGACGTCTTCGGCGGTCACGGTGACATTTTCATCACCGACCGTATAGCCGACGACGAGGTTGGGGGTACTCGCGACCGCACTCGCGATCGCCACTGTGTTGCCTTGGGCGTCGAGCACCAGGCTACTCTCGGTATCGGGCGAAAGGGTCATCTCTTGCACCGACACTACTGTGCCAGGTCCAAAACCGGTCATGTTCATGGGTGCATCGGTCAACCCGGTCGCCTGGATCGTGCCGGTGATGCCCGCAGGCAGGCTGAGACTCGGGACACCCAACGGGGACCAGACAGTCGGCGCGCCGCGTAGGAAGGTGACCGTGGCACCAGGGATTTCGTTGACGACGACACCCAGCACCAGCCCGACGCGTCGTTTGAATTCGTCGACGAAGTAGACCGATAACGGCGCAGTCGGCGGAGCGGCGCCCTCGCTGTCACCGGCACTCGACGAAAAGAAAAATGTGGTCAGCTCGTCGACCGAGACCGCCTTGGGGTTCGTCGGACAGAAGTGACACACCTGTGTCTCCATGCGCGGCGCTGCTGCGGTGAGTTCGAGGTTTTTCGAGGTCGCATCACCCGTGTAGGTCACCAGCGTGCCGTCAACATTGGGGGCGGTGTAGCTCCAGGTATTGGTCGCGACGGCGACAGCGATCGAGCGTATTTCGCCGGGAATGTTGTTGTCGTAGAGCTCGATGATCGCGTGTTCTGGGTCGATATAGTGCATGCCAATCGGCGTCACCGTGTGCCCACGGGAAAAATCGCGTTCGTACATACCTATGGTGAACAGGCGGTCGATCGAAGCACTACGGTCGAGGGTCGTCGCGAGGGTCGCGAGCAGGGTTTTCGCATCGACGATGGTGCGGTGGGCACGTGTCGGGTAGGTCGCCTGGGTCGCCCACCAATAGGCGATTTCACGTTGCAATTGCGGATTATCGATGAGATTGAGTTCTGCTGTCTGGGTCGCGCCGAAGCTGTCGGGTGTCAAAATCCCGTAGTAGAAATATTGGCTGAGCACTGCCATACCTTCGCAGTGACCAGTGTGCATCGCACGGTTGATCTCTTCCATCCAGACCCGTGCAGCAGGAATCAGAATGCACGGCGACTGATGCTGCCCGATGCACACATTGGCGCCGAAGAGGCGCAGCACATCGTCGGGCAGCAGATTGAGGATGCGCTCGTCGAAGCCGTAGTTCTTGAAGGTAAAGCCATCGAGCACGGGGTCGAAGCCGTTGGTGCTCGCGGGGAGTGCGGTTGGGGTCGTTGTCGGGCGGATTGGACTCGCTGTCGACGTCGGTTTGGCCGACAGCGTGGCGCTGCAGCTACTGAGGAACAGACAGACGAGGATGATGCGATAATACAAACCCAACGACATAGAATTCCGTTCGTCTCTGTTTCTCAGACGTCCGCCAACGCTTTTTTGTTCCTTCGCCGGTGTATTTTACCACGCCGGTCTATCAGCGACGGAGATGCCATGCAGCACGACTGGTTCGCCGAGCTCTACGGAGACGGCAGCGCACTGACCGACATCGTTTCGCGCCAACCGGGTCCAGCCGGCGAACTGCCCCTGACCGATGATCTGCTGCGCGACAGCCCGAGCGGTGATCTCTTCGGCTGGACCCAGAATGTGGGTATGGGCTGGGACCCGGCGGAGCTCACCCGCACGCAGGTGTTGCTGCTCAGTACACAGGGAGGCATCCGCGAAAACGACGGCACGCCCGTCGCGTTGGGGTACCACACCGGCCACTGGGAAGTCGGCTTGCAGATGCGGGCGGCCGCAGACATGCTGCACCGACTCGACGCGATGCCCTTCGCAGGCTATGTGACCGACCCGTGCGACGGGCGCAGCCAAGGCACCGAAGGGATGTTCGACAGCCTGCCGTATCGCAACGACGCCGCCATCGTCTTCCGCCGGTTGATCCGCTCATTGCCCACGCGCAAAGCCGTCATCGGCATCGCAACCTGCGACAAAGGATTACCCGCGATGCTGTTGGCGTTGGCCGGCACCCCCGATCTCCCCACGATCCTCGTCCCGGGTGGGGTGACGCTGCCCCCCACCGACGGCGAAGACGCGGGCAAGGTACAGACCATCGGGGCACGGTATGCCCAAGGCGAATTATCGCTCCACGAAGCTGCCACACTGGGGTGCCGGGCATGCGGGTCGCCGGGTGGCGGCTGCCAATTTCTGGGGACTGCTGCGACGAGCCAAGTCGTCGCTGAGGCATTGGGGATGTCGCTGCCGCACTCGGCGCTCGCGCCGTCGGGGCAGCCGATCTGGCTCGAATTGGCTACCGCGTCGGCCCGGGCGGTGGTGCGACTGCAACGCGAGAAAAAGACCACCCGTCACATCCTCACCGACGGCGCGATCCACAATGCGATGGTCGTGCATGCGGCATTCGGTGGGTCGACGAATCTGCTGTTGCACATCCCCGCAATTGCCCACGCCGCCAAGTTGCGGCGCCCGACGGTGCACGATTGGGAAGCGGTGAACCGTGCAGTCCCACGGTTGGTCGATGTCCTTCCCAATGGGCCGCGCAACCACGTCACCGTGCAGGCATTCCTGGCCGGTGGGGTGCCCGAAGTGATGCTGCACCTCCGCCGCCTCGGCCTGCTCGATACCCGTGTGACGACGGTGAGCGGCGAAACGCTCGACACGACGCTCGACTGGTGGGAGCAATCCGAACGGCGCGCACGGGTGCGGGCACTGCTGCAGACGCGCGACGGCGTCGACCCCGACGCAGTCATCATGTCGCCCGATGCCGCCCGCCGCGCCGGCTTGACGTCGACGGTCACCTTCCCCACCGGCAACATCGCCCCCGAGGGGTCGGTCATCAAGAGCACCGCAATCGATGCCCGGGTCGTCGACGCAGACGGCGTCTACCGGAAAGTCGGGCCGGCGAAGGTGTTCTTGCGGGAACGCGATGCGGTACGCGCCATCAAGGGGCAGGGTAAAAAAACAGTCGTCCCCGGCGACATCATCGTCCTCATCTGCGGCGGCCCGCTGGGCACCGGTATGGAGGAGACCTACCAGGTGACCTCGGCGCTGAAGCACATCAGCTGGGGGCGTGACGTCGCCGTGGTCACCGATGCCCGGTTTTCGGGGGTGAGCACCGGTGCCTGCATCGGCCATGTTGGCCCCGAAGCCCTCGCCGGCGGGCCGATCGGCAAGATCCGCGACGGCGACATGATCCAGATCATCGTCGACCGCAGCGGGTTGGTGGGCAGTGTCGACCTAGTAGGCGAAGACGGGGTCATCGGTGATGCGGCGACCGGGGCGGCGATATTGGCTGGGCGGCGCAGTCGCACAGACCTCGCAGCACACCCCAACCTGCCCGACGATACCCGGCTGTGGGCAGCACTCCAGCACGCCAGTGGGGGCACCTGGGGTGGCTGTGTCTATGATGTCGACGCTATTCT
>JBJOJU010000040.1:0-4702 GCA_046046485.1 Chloroflexota bacterium
GCGTGACCGCAACGACCCCTTCACCTTCATAATTGGTGTCGGACAGGTCATCAAAGGATGGGACGAAGGTGTGATGAGCATGAAGGTGGGCGGTCGCCGCACTCTCACGATCCCCGCAGACCTGGGCTATGGTCCCCGCGGCGCTGCCGGCGTCATTCCCCCCAATGCCACCCTGATTTTCGACGTCGAATTGTTGGGCGTCTAGCGCAGAAGTAGGTACACCATGGCATCGCCATTTGTCTTTTCAAAAGACATCGCGACGGCGTCGACGATTCCCGCAGACTGGTATCTCGACCCTGCATTGCTCGAAACCGAGAAAGAAAAGATTTTCTGCAAAACCTGGCAACTCGTCGGGCGGCTCGAGCAACTCCAACGACCGGGAGATTTTTTCACCTGCTCGGTGGTCGACGAACCGTTGGTCATCACCCGCGACACCGCAGGCACGATCTACGCGTTCTACAACGTCTGCAAGCACCGCGCCGGCGCAGTCGCGAGCGGCCCAGGCCACCGCAAAACCCTGCAGTGCAGCTATCACGGCTGGACCTACGGGCTCGACGGCAAGTTGATGAACACCCCCGAGTTCGACGGTGTCGAGTGCTTCGACAAGAGCAAATTCGGTCTCACGCCGGTCCGCGTCGATACCTGGGGCCCGTTTATTTTCGTCTGCCTCGACGACACGACGCCTTCGCTCCAGACCGTCTTGGGCGACATCATCGCCGAGACCGTCCACATGAACATCGCCGACATGGGCTTCTACAAGCGGGTCGATTACGAAATCAACTGCAACTGGAAGGTCTACGTCGATAATTATCTCGAGGGCTATCACATCCCGATTGCGCATCCGGGTCTCTTCAAACTCATCGACTACAACGAGTACCGGGTCGAGACCGAGCGCTACTATTCGAAGCAGTACGCACCGATCCGTGCCAAAGACGACCAACTCTACCGACGAACCTTGGCGCAGGACGCCGATGCACAAGCACTGTATTACTGGGTTTTCCCCAACTTGATGCTCAACATCTACCCCGACAACATCCAGATCAACATCATCTTGCCCCTCGGGCCAGAGAAGACGGTCACCGTGTTCGAGTGGTATCTGCGTGACGCCAAGCGACCCGGTGTCGCCGAAGACTTCGCCCAGAACTTCGCATTCAGCGACCTCGTCCAACAGGAAGACATCGAACTCTGCGAGACGGTCCAACGCCGCTTACATTCGCGTTCGTACAACACCGGGCGGTTCTCGGTGCTGCGCGAAAACGGCGTCCACCACTTCCACGGCTTGGTCTGCGAGCACCTCGAAACCCCGACCAACTAATCCCCGGCACAGCGATGTGCCACCGAGGCAGTATGCATACTCTCCCCGTCAGCAAGGGACTGCCCTATATCGGTCATATGATCGATATGGGGCTGCGCCCATTGTCGTTTCTCATCGGCCTCCAGCAGCAGTACCACCCCCTCGTCACCGTCAAAGTCGGTGCGGGTGCGTTTACGCTCATCACCGAACCCGCACTCATCGAACAAATCCTGGTGCAGCAGCAGCGAAGCTTCCAGAAAGACAGTTTTCTCAAAGTGCATGCCAATGCTGTCTTCGGGAATGGGTTACTCGCCAGCGACGGCGATTTTTGGTTGCGGCAACGCCGCATGGCACAACCGGCTTTCCATCGCGCGCGCATCGCGACGTATGCTGCCATCATGACCCACCATGGCGCGACTCGCCTCGCACAGGTACCCCGCGGCGAATGGTTCGATTTCCACCAAATGAGCATCGGCATGACGCTCGACATCGCCGCCGACGCATTGTTTTCGCACCTCGACAAAGCCGACCTCGCCGGGATCGCCCATTCGGTCGCACACGTCCTGACGTATTTTTCGGGTGAGACGCCGCTCGATATTCTCGGGCAGATCATCCACTACAATTTCAACCCCCAGAAGTACGAACGCTACCGAGCCGCAGTGACGGTCTTCGACGAGGTGATTACCCGGTTGATCACTGCCCGCCGCGCCAGTACCGAGCCGGCGCACGACCTCTTGCAGATGCTCATCGACGCCCGCGACGACCAGGACCAACCGATGTCGGATCGGCAGTTACTCGACGAGTGCAAAACGATGTTTCTCGCCGGTCACGAGACGTCGGCGTTGAGTCTGAGCTGGACGATCTGGCTGCTCTCGACGCACCCGGAGCTCCAAGCCCGCGCTGCAGCCGAGGTCGCGGCGGTGATCGGCACCCGCACCCCGGTGGTCGAAGACGTCGCACAGTTGCCGTTCCTCGATGCCGTCATCAGAGAATCGATGCGCCTGTATCCCCCGGCGTGGGTCATCCAGCGCGAGACGTTGACAGACGTCCTCCTGAGTCACGATGGGAAAACGTACACGCTCCCGGCACATCACGATGTGCTGATGAGCCCTGCTGCCATGCACCGCGATCCGCGCTGGCACACCGACCCCGAGCGGTTCGACCCGGATCGCTGGACCCAAGGTGAACGCACCCAACTGCCCAAGTATGCCTACTTCCCGTTTGGGGGTGGGCCTCGGTTGTGCATCGGGCAAGCATTTGCGCAACTCGAAGTTGCGTTGGTCTTGGCACAGTGCCTCCAACGCGGGACATGGGAAGTCCACCCGCGGCAGAAAGTGGTCGCCCAACCCAGCATCACCCAGCGCCCGAAGTACGGCCTCAAGATGCGCTATCGGTGAGTTAGTCGGGCACGTTCTGGCTACGCACCGCGAACGAAATCTCGCTGTCGGCACGCCGCACTCGAATCAGCAAATCACGGCCGATGCTGGCACGCCCAAGCATTTTCCGCACGTCGTAGCGGCGGGTGACCGGGTAGTCATCGATGGTCACGATGACGTCGTTGACCGCAAACGGCGAACCTGACGTCGCGACTTTTTGGACGGTGATGACGGTCTGGGTCGCACCGTCTGGCGACCATGTCTCGGCGATCGAAATCCCCAATGTACCCCGTGCAACTGCGCCGTGCGCGATGAGTTCGGGGACGATATCGGCGACGATTTCGGCCGGAACAGCAAACCCGATGCCGTCTGCTCTGCTCGATTTCGCGACATTCACACCGATGATCTGCCCTGCTGCATCGACGAGTGGGCCCCCCGAATTGCCCGGATTGATCGCTGCATCGGTCTGCAGAATCTCTTCCAGACGCCCACCGCCGGTGTCGATCTGGCGGGCAGTCCCACTCACGATCCCCAACGACACCGATTCGCGAAAGTCGAGCGGCGACCCCACCGCGAGGCACAGTTCACCCAGCCGTGCCGGCGCTTCGCGTACGACAAGCGGGATACGCCCGGCGGGTACCGCATGCACACGGATGACCGCGAGATCGGTGGCTGCATCGAGCCCCACGATCGCCGCCGGGAGCTCCGGGAGGCCACGAAACTGCACGCGCAGGTTGCGGGTCATCCCTGCCACAACGTGTGCATTGGTCACGATATGACCGATGCTGTCGTACAGCCAACCCGAGCCGCTCCCACCGTGGAGCAGGTCGGTCGAAAACCCCCGGATGGTTACTGCGCTGGGCGTCACCGCGGCCACCAGGTCGACGAGGTCGTCTGATAATCGACGCAGTGCACTAGACATCGATGGCATCCGCAGCGGGCAGCGTGATCTGCAGCGTTCCTCCGAACGCCGCCTTGAGCCGGTCGTCGAGGACATCGGATAGGAAGCCGACTGCTGCGACAGTGTGGATCAAGTATTCCGGCGTGAACACCTCGAGCACGATCGTACTCTCGAGCACGACGAGGTCGTTGATGGCGAAAATCCGCCCGCTGGGCAACGAAACATTGATGTGGTTGAGCGTTTCGTAGAGTTCTGCGGTGGCAGGTATTGTGCTCAGCACGACGGAGTAGACCCGTAGCGAGACGTTTTTTTCTTCGGTCACGTGCAGACGCACAAAGACGTAGCTGCTGCCGTAGGTGATGCGGATGTCGCCGTCGTTACTGACGGCCAGCGTGCTTCCCGCCTCACTCGCCGCGAGCACATCGCGCACCAACGTCATCAACTGGACGAGTGTGTCGGCGTCGGAACCGCTCGCTGCAGGCGGTCGCTTCGGCGACTCAGCCGGCACAGTTTGGGGGTGGGATGGCACTTCGGGGAGCCGATCGGGCGCTTGTTCGCCGTAGGCGATGAACGCAGCCAGCACCACATCGCGCAGCCCACCGGCGTTGCGGCAACTGCGGAGATACTGCATGTCGTGCTCGATGCTCGGGTCGCCGATTCTGCGGGCTCGGAGGGCTTCGGCGATCCGCTGCGACGCGCCGTCGTCGTGGAACAGCCAACAGTCGATGAGATGTGGCCACGCCTGTTGGATGAATTCTGTCTTGGGGCGCACACCATAGACAGCGGCGAACGCCTCGGGTGCTGCAGATGCCACCGGCAGATGGACAGCGAGTTCGGTGCGGACCGGTGTGGGGATATTGGCCCACTGGAAGCGAAAACGCGGCATAGAACCTCCACCTCATTTGTGGCATTCTAGCACGCCGATTTTGACGCGTCACGTCGTAGATAATAATAGCAGCCGGCACCGCGGTGCCGGCTGCAAGCGTACCCGATTAGGCGCGGACGTCGACCGCCGTAGCCGACAACGGCGGAACGGTCAACACGATACCCTGGGCGGTCGTCTCGACGGCGATCGTGCGCGTCGTGATGACATTGGGCTGCTCAAAGGTGTTGTGCGCCTTCGGATCGGTG
>JBJOJU010000076.1:0-3176 GCA_046046485.1 Chloroflexota bacterium
ACCGCCGCGCTCAATCTCACCAGCGAAGGCATCCTCGACATCGTCCAAGACGGCTTTGGATTCCTGCGCGGCGACCGAATGCTGGCCAGCCCTAACGACGTCTATGTCTCGCAATCGCAGATCCGCCGCTTCATGCTGCGCACCGGCGACAAGATCGTCGGTTCGGTCCGGCCCCCCAAGGAAAACGAACGCTACCTGTCACTCCTGCGCGTCGAACTCATCAACGGCATGGAGCCCGAGGTCGCCCGCAAGCGCCCGTCGGCCGAACAGCTCGTCCCGATCTTCCCCAATCAGCAAATCAAGCTCGAGACCGAGCCCAATATCTTGTCGACCCGCTTGGTCGACCTGGTCGCCCCCATCGGGCGCGGCCAACGCGGGCTCATCGTTTCGCCACCCAAAGCCGGCAAAACCCTGCTGCTCAAGGCCATCGCCAACGGCATCACCGTCAATCACCCCGATATCCATCTGATGGTGCTGCTCATCGGCGAACGCCCCGAAGAAGTCACCGACATGCGCCGCTCGGTGCAGGGTGAAGTCATCTCGAGCACGTTCGACGAACCCGTCGAAGACCACGTCAAAGTCGCCGAAATGACCCTCGAGCGTGCCAAACGCCTCGTCGAAATCGGCCAAGACGTCGTCATCCTGATGGACTCCATCACCCGCTTGGCCCGTGCCTACAACCTCGAAATCCCGCCCAGCGGCCGCACCCTCTCGGGTGGTATCGACCCCGTCGCCCTCTACCCGCCCAAACGCTTCTTCGGTGCCGCCCGCAACATCGAAAACGGCGGGTCGCTGACCATCATCGCGACCTGCTTGGTCGACACCGGCAGCCGGATGGACGATGTCATCTACGAAGAATTCAAGGGCACCGGCAACATGGAGCTGCATCTCGACCGCAAATTGGCCGAGAAACGCGTCTTCCCCGCCATCGACATCACCCGCAGCGGCACCCGCCGCGAAGAGCTCTTGCTCGGCACCGAGGTCATCAAACAAGTCTGGACCATGCGCCGGATGGTCACCATGTTGGGTGAAAACGAAGGCACCGAACTGGTCCTCGCCCGCATGTCCAAGACGCGCACCAACGCCGATTTCTTGATCTCGCTCAACAAGCCCAGTTCGTAGGTATCGCTCTGCATACGGTGAAAAGGCCGACCGCGGCCACGACTCCCGACGGTGAAACATGACCATGCTGCGCCGGTTTGAATCGTTTATGGAACACCTGCTCGAGACTTCGGTCTCGCGGTTTCTCAAACAGCCGCTCGACAATCAAACCATCGAACGGCGGTTGCAGCGCAGCATGGAGTCCAACCAGGTCGATATCCGCCACCAGATCTATGTCCCGCATCGCTATGCCACCGTGCTGCACCCCACCGATTACACGGGGCTGCTGCGCCAACACCCGATGCTGGAGTACGATCTCACCATCTACCTGACGCGCCTCGCCCAAGAGCGCGGCTTTGCCACGTTCAGAGCCATCGAGGTCATCGTGACCGCCGATGCATCGCTCCAGCGCGGTGCCGTCGACATCCGTACCGACAGCGTCTCGGCAACTCCCAGCGACATGACCGCCGCTGCCGCCGTGGTCGTCGAAGCAGAAGAGCCCCCGGCCCGTTCGACCCAGGTCGACACCGCCGCCGAGCGCTTCCCCATCAACGCCCAATACGCGCTCTCGGTCACCATCAACGGCGAGGTCCACTCGATCCCCATCGTCCAGACCGAGGTCACCATCGGGCGCTCCACCAAAAACCACGTCGTCCTGCCCGACCCGCTCGTCTCGCGCGACCACGCCCGCATCAACTACAGCGGGCGGCGGTTCACCATCACCGACCTGGGCACCCGCAACGGCACCCGCGTCAACGGCAGCGTCATCCGCGGCGCAACTGCACCGCTGAGTATCAACAACGACACCATCACCATCGGCAGCTATACGTTGAAACTCACGATTGCCCACGCCGATGAATGAACTTGCTAACGCCTCCGTCGAACTCGTCATTTGGGTCTTGCGGCTCGCACTCGTCGGGCTCGTCTACCTGTTTGTGTGGCGGCTGTTCAAGGCCATCATCCGCGGCGACCAAAACCTGCCCGCCTTCACCGGCACATCGGTCTTTCTGGTCATCCAACGCCCCGGCACGACGCTCCTGCAGCGCAACAAGGTCTACGAGGTCTACGACAACACCGTCATCGGGCGCAGCGCCGACTGCACCATCCAGATCCCCGACAAACTCGTGTCGGAGCGGCACTGCGTGCTCTCGTCCCAAGACGGCGGCTGGTACATCCGTGATCTGGGCAGCACCAATCACACCTACATCAACCAACTCCAGGTAGTCACCCCGGTCGAACTCGAAGACGGCGACGTCATCACCGTCGGTCAGGTCGAACTCCGCTTGCATATCAACGACACAGGAACAGCATGACCAGTGGCGCTTTCTGCGTAGCCCGACGCTACGAATCTCGACTCTGGGGCGGTACCCAAATGGCAGCGTGGCTCGGGGTCACCGATGCACCCACCCCCTTCGCCGAATCGTGGCAGGTCTACAACGACAACCGCGTCACCACCGGCCCGCACGCCGGCCTGACCCTGCGCGAGCTGGTCCGCCTGCACGGCGCCGCACTGGTCGGCTCCCACACCTACGCCCGCTACGGCGACGACTTCCCCCTGCTCGCCAAGTTCATCGACGCCGGTCAGCCCCTGTCGGTGCAGGTCCACCCCGACGACGTATATGCGCACACCCACGAGGCCCACACCGGCTTCCACGGCAAAACCGAGGCCTGGTATATCATCGACGCCCAGCCCGGCGCCGATGTCATCCACGGGCTTTCGACCCCGCTCACCCGCGCAGACTACGCAGCGGCCATCACCGCCGGCACCCTCGAAGCACACCTGCGCCGCGTCGCCATCGCGCCCGGCGACACCATCGACGTCCCTGCGGGCACCATCCACGCCATCAACGCCGGCGTTTTTCTCTTCGAAATCCAGCAGACCTCGGATCTCACCTACCGCGTCTACGACTACAACCGCCGCGAACCCGATGGCTCGCTGCGGGCACTGCATATCCCACAGGCACTCGCGGTGTCGCATCTCGACGCACCCCCGCCCGCCCGCACCACCCCTCACGCCATCGCCCCCGGGCACGATGTCCTCGTCGAATCACCGTTCTTCGTGATGGAACGCCTCA
>JBJOJU010000187.1:0-4105 GCA_046046485.1 Chloroflexota bacterium
GCTTCCGCAACGCCAGCGATCTCCTCAGACACGAGCCGAGCCGCATCGTCAGCCGCAATGTGTTTTTCTATGACCTGCGGGTGTCGACCGAAATCCGCAGCGAAGCGCATCTCAAACAGATCCCCCTGCCGCCGCGGTGGGTACCACCGACTGCAGCCCCCAGCGACATCTGGGAGGTCGATGTGCCCGAGGTTGCGCCGTTCGTCGTCGTCAAACCGACCCCCGTCGCCATCCCCGGTGCCGCCCAGGTCGTCGTATGTACCGACTGTGACGGGGCGGGTGACGCGGTCTGTGCCGACTGTGCCGGGCGGGGTGTCGTCGTCCGTCAGGTGAAAACCCGCAACGCCGACGGGTCGGTCAGTGTCGACCCGGTCGAACGTTCCTGCAGTGTCTGCCAAGGCGCTGGGATGTTGGCGTGTCGGCGTTGCCAGGCCCGCGGCGAGCTCCTCGAGGAGCAGATGTTTCTGTGGTCGCAGCGCACAGATTCCGCGAGCGCCGAAGACGACCCGACCACGCCCCATCCGCGGGTGTTGCAGCAGCACCTCCAGGTCGTTTTCCACGCTGCCATCGACCTCGACGACCCGCGCTGGCAACAGATCGCCCCCATCGCCGGGCTGATTCGCACTGCGCAAAACGCCCACGCGCACGACGGCGTCATCCGGGCAGCCGAGTTGACCATCCGGGCGACGCCGTTGACCGATATCACCTACCAGCTCGGCGCCAAGACCCGTTCGATCGCGGTCATCGGGTACACCAACGTCGTCTCCGCAGACTGGGGCTTCTACAACTGGCGCAGCATCGGTCTCGCGGGTGCGATCACTGCCGTACTGGCGTTGGTGGCCGCCGCGGTCGTGTACTGGCGTTGACCGTACCTCCCCGTACCGCCCCCACGGTAGAACCAACAGCGCTGCCGTATGTGGCGACGCAGGCGACGAAAGGGAGTCCATGACGACACGGCTGTCACTCAAACACATGCACTGGCGCCTCGCGCCGGAAGCACCACCGACGGCGCTGGCAGATATCGCAGCAGAATGCCGGGTATCGCCGTTTCTGGCACGACTCCTCTATGCCCGCGGCTACACGACCGGCACCGCCGCCCGTGATTTCTTGGCGTGCCGCGACCCGTTGCACGACCCGCTGCTCATGCACGACATGCGGGCAGCCGCCCAGCGCATCATCGACGCCATCCACGACGGCGAGAGGATCGCCGTCTACGGCGATTTCGACGCCGACGGCATCACCGCGACCAGCCTGTTGACCGATGCGCTGGGGCAACTCGGCGCCCGCGTCGCACCTTACATTCCCCACCGCACCGCCGAGGGGTACGGGCTGAACCACGAGGCGATGCACCATCTGGCACAGAGCGGGGTCAAATTGTTGGTGACCGTCGACTGCGGCATCAGCAACGTCTCCGAGGTCGCACTGGCCCGCGATCTGGGCATGGATGTCGTCGTCACCGACCACCATACCCCGCCCGCCGAGCTCCCGGTCGCAACCGCCGTGGTCAACCCCAAACTGCCCGACTGCCCCTACCCCGACAAAGGCCTCGTGGGCGTGGGCATCGCCTACAAACTCGTCTGTGCCATCGGCGCACTGGGGATGCCCCTGGCACCCAGCGCGCTGACCAACCTGCTCGATCTGGTGGCTCTGGGCACGGTCGCCGACCTCGGCCCGCTGACAGGCGAAAACCGCTCGCTGGTCGCCCGCGGGCTGCGGGTGCTCGCTGCCAGCCAGCGCCCCGGCATCAAGGCCCTCATCGCGGTCGCTGGGGTGTCGCCGGCGGCGCTCAAATCCGACGACATCGGCTTCCGCCTCGCGCCGCGCATCAACGCCGCCGGCCGTCTCGACGACGCTGTGCCGGCCTACGAGCTGTTGTTGACTGACGACTTCCTCGAAGCACAGACGAAAGCCGCGCTGCTCAACGAGACCAACATCGAGCGCCAACACCAGACCAAATTGCTCCAAGAACGGGTCGCCGCCGCCGTCGCGGCCCGGGCTGCGACGGCCGAACTCGACCGCATCATCGTCCACGCCGACCCCGATGCCCACGCTGGGCTGGTCGGCTTGGCCGCCGCACGCATCGCCGAACAATTCGCCCGCCCCGCAATCATCATCGAACGGGGCGAACCGCATTCGCGCGGTTCGGCCCGCTCGGGGGGCATGATCAACATGGTCGAAGCGCTCCGTGGCTGCGGGGCACCGTTCGTCAAGATGGGCGGGCACGCCGCAGCAGCCGGGTTCACCATCGAAACCGCCGCCATCGACGAACTCGCGGCCAAACTCAATGCCTACGCCCTGGCACACGACGTCCAGGTGGGGGTGCGCACGCTCCACATCGACGAAGAACTCCCCCACGACGCGGTCACCATCGCGCTGGTCGACGAACTCGCCCAACTCGAACCATGCGGGCACAGTAACCCGGCGGCGGTCTTCTTGGTGCGCAATTGCCGCGTGATCGCAGCCCAGACCATGGGCGCCGACAACAAACACCTGCGTCTCAAGCTCGATCTCGCCGGCCGGGTCTTGACGGCCATCGTGTGGGGCGAAGGACAGCATTCCCACCACTTCACGCGCATCCCCGCGGTCGACATCGTCTTTCACCCGCAACGCAACGAATGGAACGGCCGCGTCGAGGTCCAACTCATCCTGCACGACCTCCGGTCGGCTCGCCCGCGCGACGCCGAACCGCACGCAGCCCCGTTTCTCGAGAATTAATTTTATGTCGACCTGTTGCAGGCGCGGGCGATTTCGTGTACTCTCGTAGTACGCAGCATGGTCGTACCAGGCATTGTCGGAGCAGTGTATGAGCAAGGGTCCTTCCACACCAAAACAACCCACCACCCGGCGGCGCAGTACCCGCCCGGCGTCGACCATGCGCCCCGAGCACCGCAGCGAACTCGCGGCGCTGGGGTTGATCGCCGTCGCTGGGGTGACGAGTATTTTCTATCTCACCGGGAGCGCCGGCACGATGGGCAGCTCCTGGAAGACCTGGATGGAATATCTCTTCGGCTGGGGCGCGCTGGTGTTGCCCTTGTTTATGGGCGTGGTCGGCGTGCTGATGTTTGTGCGCGGCCAGCGCGACCCGAATCACAGCCGTGGCTGGCAATTGGGTGGCATGGGGATTTTCATCCTGTGCCTGCTGCTCTTCCTCGAACTCTTCATCGCGAGCACCGAGACCCGCACCGGTGTGGGCGGCGGCGCGCTCGGTCATTTTGTCTATACTGCCCTCGCCCAGGGCATCGGCCGTCCGGCCAGCATCGGGCTGATCCTGCTGGGGTTGCTCGTCGGCGGGATGCTGGCGTTCGACTTCACCGTGGTGCAACTCTTGGCGGCACTGCGCCAGCTCGTCGGGGCAGTGTATAGCCGCGTCCGTGGTACGGGCGGGGTGGCAGCGATCCCGAGCCCCGCACGCCGTGCCGAACCACCGGTCCGGCGCACGACGGGCCGCCCCAAACCGGCCGCCAGCACCGACTACGACGACGAGCTCGCGGCGATTCTCGAGCAACCGCCGGGCGGCAGCGCCCACCAGACCGCCCCGGTGCGCACCACCGACGGCCAGTCCCGCACGGTGCTCCCTTCGCCGGGCAGCGAGGCGGCGGTCGCGACGAAAACGGCCACGCCGGCACCGGCACGACCACCAATCCCCATCAATACGCGCACCGCGGTGCCCGGCGTGCCGGTACAGGCCACGTTCGAGCTGCCCGAAAACGGCAGTTCCTACCGGGCTTGGGCACTGCCGTCGCCCGATATCCTGCGCTACTCAGTCGAAGCCGAGGTCCACGACGACGAGCACCGCAACAAGTCACGGCTCATCGAAGACACGTTGGCTAGCTTCAAGGTCGAAGCGCGCGTGGTCAATATCAACGTCGGCCCTGCCGTGACCCAATACGAGCTGCAACCCGCCATCGGCGTCAAAGTCAACAAAATCACCACCCTCGACAAAGACCTCGCCTTGGCCCTGGCGGCACCGTCGATCCGCATCGAAGCGCCGATCCCCGGCAAATCGCTTGTCGGTATCGAAGTCCCGAATGTCTCGCGCACCACGCTGGGTATGGCACCGCTTTTCTCCGACAACGGTTTTACGGAAAACCAGAAGCCGCTTCTC
>JBJOJU010000225.1:0-7804 GCA_046046485.1 Chloroflexota bacterium
TCAGCCGGGAAACAGCACGACGACCTAGTCGAACTCACCAAAGCATGGGCTGGGACGTCGGTCGCGTTCGCCGTCACGACCACGGGTGCAGCCAACCTGACCTCACCCATCCTCATCCAAAACCTCCTCATCGCGGCCATCGTCTGTGGCCTCGGGTTCGTGTTGCACGAGTTGGCACATCGCCAAGTCGCCCGTGGCTATGGCGCGCGTGCGCACTTCGCCGCCGATACGCGCTGGCTCTTGATCTCGATCGGGCTGGCATTCGCCGGGGTGTTCATCGCGGCACCGGGTGCGGTCTGGTACACCGGCGTGACCGATGCCGGGCGCACCGGCAAGATCGCCGCCGCGGGTCCGTTGGCCAACTACGCATTAGCGCTGTTCTTTCTGTTGCTGTACCCGGTGTTGTTCCTGGCCGGTATCCAAGACGACATCTTCCTCTACATCTGCATGCAGGGGTTCGCCTTCAACGCCTGGGTCGGGCTGTTCAACCTGATCCCCGGTGGCCCGTTCGACGGCGCCAAGGTGTTGGCATGGTCGACCCCGGTCTACGTGGTGATGGTGGCCGCCGGGGCATTCATGGCGTTTTATATGAATCAGCAATCCCTCTACATCAGCATGTGGGGGTGGTTGATCGGGCTGGTCGGGTAGCAGTTCTCCGCTTTTTTGTATAGAGAAAAAGGTTCACATGCGCACCAAACTCATCGCCGGTAACTGGAAGATGCACAAGACCATCGGCGAAGCCGTGGCACTCATCGATGCACTCCACGCCGCGTTGCCCACGATCCCGGCCGACCGCCAGGTCATCGTCTGCCCGACGTTCACCGCATTGGCAGCGGTCGCCGCTCGCCCGCACGGCGCCATCGGCATCGGTGCCCAGAACGTCTACCCCGAGTCGCACGGCGCCTACACGGGCGAAATCGCCCCGGGCATGCTGACTGATATCGGCTGCAGCCACGTCATCATCGGCCACAGCGAACGCCGCGCCATCTTCGGCGAGACCGACGCGTTCATCGCTCAGAAAGCCGCCGCTGCCCTGGCCGCCGGCTTGACGCCGATTATCTGTGTGGGCGAAACCAAACAAGAGCGCGAATCGGGTCGCGCCGAAGCCGTGGTGCTCGGGCAGGTCGCCGGTTCGCTGGCGGGTCTGAGTGACCGCCTGGCCGACGTCGTCATCGCCTACGAACCCGTCTGGGCCATCGGTACGGGGTTGACCGCGACCGCGGCCGACGCCCAGACGATGCACGCGGCGATCCGTGGTGAGCTGCGCCGCATCGGCGGTGCCGCAGCCGACGTCGTACGCATCCAGTACGGCGGCAGCGTCAAGCCCGACAACGTCGACGAACTGATGGCGCAGCCCGACATCGACGGTGCCCTGGTGGGCGGTGCTGCCCTGGTCGCCGAGAGCTTCGCCCGAATCGCCAACTACAAATAAACACGTGTGCGCGCCGCGCACCTGAATAGGACTCCCATGACCGAACAACCAACGGTATCGGAAACCGAACAATCACTCTTCCCCATGGTCGTGTTGGGCGAAATGGTCATCATGCCCATGATGACCGTCCCCCTCCAGATCGGCCAGGGGAAGTCGTTCCGCGCGCTGGAGTTCGCCTGGGACACCAAAAAGCAGGTGCTGCTCATCTTTGTGCCCGAGGCACACATCGAGCAGTATAAAAGCGGCACGCCTGAGGCGATCCCGACGGTCGGGGTGACGGCGCGCATCGAAGAATTCATCAAGTTGCCCGACGGCACTGCTCGCATCATCCTCGAAGGGTTGCAGCGCGCCACCATCGCTGATGTGCAGCAGGTCGATCCGTACTACGTCGTGTTGGCGCAGCCCATCACCGACCCGGTCATCACGGGGATGGAGGTCGAAGCGCTGATGGAGACCGTCAAACAGCAGGTCGACGAATTCGTCGACAGCCTGGGCGAGGTCCCCCAAGAAGCCGTCACCTTCGTACGGCGTATCGATGTCCCCGGGCATCTCGCCGACATCGTGACCTATGCGCCGGCATTCGACTTCGAAGAGCGCCTGATTATCCTCAACGAGGTCGACCCGGTCGAGCGACTGGGCAAGATCCAACGCATGCTGGCGCGGCACCTCGAGTTGATGAAGATCCGCCAGAAGATCCAGCAAGACACCAAAGAGATCCTCGACCAGGGGCAGAAAGAGTTCTTCCTGCGCGAGCAGATCCGCGTCATCCGCCGCGAACTGGGCGAAGACGAAGAACTCGACGACCCGCTCGACGAGCTCAAGAAACGCGTCGTGGAGCTGAAAGCCCCCGAAGCGGTGCGCGAACAAGCCATGCGCGAGTTCCGCCGTCTGGCGCAGCAAGGCCCGGGCAGCCCCGAAGCCGGCGTCATCCGCTCGTATATCGAGTGGCTGTTGGTGCTGCCGTGGGAGCTCGAAGAGCTGCCCCCCATCGACATTGCACACGCCCAAGCGGTGCTCGACCAGGACCACTTCGGCCTCGAAAAGGTCAAAGAGCGTATCATCGAATACATCGCCGTACGCAAGCTGGTGGGAGCCAAGATGCGCTCGCCCATCCTCTGTCTCGTCGGCCCGCCGGGTGTGGGCAAGACCTCGCTGGGCAAGTCGATTGCCCGAGCGCTCGAACGCCAGTTTGTGCGCATGAGTCTAGGCGGCGTGCGCGACGAAGCCGAGATCCGTGGGCATCGGCGGACGTACATCGGTGCCATGCCGGGGCGTATCATCCAGGGCATGAAGACGGCCAAATCGCGCACTGCAGTCTTTGTACTCGACGAAATTGATAAAGTTGGTCAAGATTTCCGTGGCGACCCGACCTCGGCGTTGCTCGAGGTGCTCGACCCCGAACAAAACAACACCTTCGCCGACCACTACCTCGAGGTGCCCTTCGACCTGTCGCAGGTGGTGTTTGTGGCGACGGCGAATCAACTCGACACCATCCCTGGGCCGCTGCGCGACCGGATGGAAATCATCGAAGTCAACGGCTACACCGAAGAAGAAAAACTGGGCATCGCGATGCGCTTTCTGCTGCCCAAGCAGTGCGAAGCGCACGGCCTGACCCCCGAGCAGTTGCACGTCACCGAAGGCGCAGTGGTGCGGATTTTGCGGACCTACACACGCGAATCGGGTGTGCGTGCCCTGGAGCGCGAAGTCGCCACCATCTGCCGCAAAGTGGCCCGCCGCGTCGCCGAGCACACCGGCGAGCCGCTGCCCACCATCGTCGTCGACGCCGAGCAGGTGCCCGATTATCTGGGGATCGAACGCTTCAGCTATGGGTTGACCGAAGACGCCGACGAGGTCGGCGTGGCGATGGGTGTGGCGTGGACATCGGTGGGCGGTGAAACCCTCCCCATCGAGGTGTTGCCGGTGGCGGGCAAAGGCCCGCTGCAGCTGACCGGTCAGCTGGGCGACGTGATGAAGGAGTCGGCGCACGCGGCGATGAGCTATGCCCGGGCGCAGGCAGGCGCATGGGGCGTGCCGGCGTCGTACTTCGACGAAAACGTCATCCACATTCACATCCCCGAGGGAGCGGTGCCCAAAGACGGTCCGTCGGCGGGTATCACCATGACCACGGCGCTCATCTCGGCGATTTCGGGCAAAAAGGTGCGCCGCGACGTGGCGATGACCGGCGAAGTGACCCTGCGGGGCAAGGTGTTGCCCATCGGCGGGTTGAAAGAAAAGACGTTGGCGGCACACCGGGCCGGCATCAAGACGTTTTTGCTACCCATCGGCAATGCCAAAGACATCCCCGAGCTCCCCGAAAAGATCCGCACCGACCTCGAGCTCATCCCGGTCAGCACGATGGACGAAGTCTTGCGCATCGCGCTGCGCGCCTGACCGTTTTCGCCACACAGACGAGCAGAAAAGCGACCCACCCCGCGAGACGTGGCGGTGGGTCGTTCGTCGGGCGCTGCGAACCTGGGCGGGCACGCTCAGGTTCGTTTTCCACTACTAAACAAGATGATACCGAAGACAATTAATGCGACGGGGATGGCGTAGCGCCACGCCTGCGGACCGACCAGCCGGTTGACCAACATCACGGCACCGATGAGCATCAAAATGCCGGCGACGGTCACGCGGGATTGATTGGTGGCCGTTTGGTTGTACTGATACGGCGTCACAATCGTGCCGGTGCGCTCTTCGGGCATGATGAACCACAGCACCAGGTAGGCCAAGACGCCGGTGCCGAAAAAAATCACCAGCGCCAAGAAAATCAAACGGACGATCCATGATTCGATCGCGAGGGCGCGACCGATGCCGCCGCAGACCCCTGAGACAATCGCGTCGTCGCGGCTGCGCACAAACCGTGTGTGTACTGACATCTGCTCCTCCGTTCCAACACTTTTTCGACGTGCGGCGGAGGCGGCTTGTTGCAATCAGGCGAGGTTAATGACCAGCAATTTTGGTTCGGTCATCTCCTCGATGGCGTAGGCGACCCCTTCGCGACCGAAACCCGACTGCTTGACGCCGCCGTAGGGCATCGGGTCGAGGCGCCAGGTGGGCATGTCGTTGACGATGACGCCGCCCACCGCGAGGGTGTGGTACGCCTGGTAGATGCGCCCGACGTCGCGGGTGAATACCGCCGCTTGCAGCCCGTAGTCGCTGTCGTTGACCAGTGCGAGTGCCTCTGCGTAGGTGTCGTAGGGCGTCACCGTCACGACCGGCGCAAAGACTTCGCGGCAATTGACCTGCAGGCGAGGGCCCGCGTCGGTGATGAGTGTGGGCTGGACGACACCGCCTGCCACGGTGCCCCCGGTGACGAACGTCGCTCCGGCTGCCCGTGCTTCGGCGAACCACTCGGCGATGCGATCGGCTTCACTGGGCGCAATCACCGAACACAGGTCGGCGCGTTCGTCGAGCGGGTGACCGACGACCAGGTTTTCGATGGCTTTTTGCATCGCTGCCACAAACGGGGCATAGACCGACCGCTGGACAAAGATGCGCTGGACACTGATACAGCTCTGGCCGGCGTAGTTGAACCCACCAGCGACACACTTGGCCGCGGCGGTGGCGATATCGGCGTCGTCGTGCACGACGACCCCGGCGTTGCCACCGAGTTCGAGGGTGATGCGCTTGCGACCGCATTCGGCTTTGAGCTGCCAGCCGACCGCCGGCGAACCGGTGAAGCTGAGCAGCGCGATGCGGTCGTCGCGGACCAAGGCGCCGGCGTCGCGGCTGGCGACGGGCACGACACTGAGGGCACCGGCGGGCCACCCAGCTGCCAAGATTGCCTCGCCCAGCAGCAGGGCAGCGGTGGGGGTCTGCGACGCCGGTTTGAGCACGATGGGGCAGCCCGCGGCGATCGCGGGGGCGACTTTGTGGGCGACGAGATTGAGGGGGAAGTTGAAGGGGGCAATGGCTGCCACCGGCCCGATGGGGAAGCGCTGGACGACCGCGTGCCGCTGTTCACCGCCGGGGGCGCGGTCGAGCCGCAGGACCTCGTCGTGGCTGCGGCTGCACTCGTCGGCCGCGGTTTCGAAGGTGGTGATGGCGCGCCCGACTTCGCCCCGGGCCTGGCTGATGGGTTTGCCCGCTTCGAGGGCGATCGCCGTGGCGTAGGTCTCTCTGTTTGCGGCCAGGCTGGCGGCGACCGCACGCAAGATACCGGCGCGGGTGTGGTCTGCCAAGGCGCGCGTCTGGGCGAAGGCGGCGTGGGCGGCTGCGATGGCGGTCTCGACATCGGCAGCGGTGGCTCGGCCCACCAACCCGATGGGGGCGCCGTCGTAGGGGCAGTGGATCATGACTCCCGGGCGTTCGGTGGCGACACCGGCGAGGATGATGGGGCGGATCGTGCTCATGGGGTACTCCCTGTCGGTCGTGCGTGGATCCAAGTATCGACGAGTGGTTCAATGCTGCAGCCGCAGACAATGGCTGCGACGGTGGCAAACGACGAAGCGTCGGCGGTGGCGTATTGGTGGGTGGTCACGTAGCGACGCAGGATCTGGTCGTAGACCCGCGGCCCGAGGTGTTGGACGACCGCCTCGTAGAAGAGTGCACCCTTGGCATACGCCAACACGTTGAAGGTGTAGAGCGTGTACTGCCACATCGGCTGGGCGACGGGGGCATCGAGCCCCCGGTCGACGAGGCGGTCGTATTGGCGTTGCAGATCGGCCAGCTCGGCAGCTGCAGCGTCGGGGCCGCCGAATGCCCGCCGATAGACGACTTGGGCGTAGGTCGCCAGGGACTCGTCGACCCAAGCGTCGCGCTGGACGTCGTTCCCCACCAGATTGTAGAACCACTGGTGCGCGACTTCGTGCACCACGATGGTCTCGAGCCGGCGCGCGTCGCCGGTCAGCAGGGTGTCTTGCAGCAGAATCAGCCCCGGGTATTCGACCCCATAGAACGACCCCGCAGCGACGCCTACGAAATCGAGCTCCGTGTACGGGTATGTGCCGTAGCGCGCATTGAAGAGCCGCAGACTCTGCGCCGCGGCTGTTGCAGCACCCGCCCGGTCGCTGCCCGGGTCGGCATAGACGTTGACACGCGTGCCGTCGACCATCGTTGTATACGGCGTGTGCGTCGTCGCCACAAACAGGAAGTCGCGCTGTAGTCCACTGCTGACCCGGTAGGTCGTGCCCGCTGCGCCCGGTACGGCGGCCAGCGTGGTGCCCGTGCTCACCAAGCGGTGCGTCGCGGGCAGGGTCAGGGTCACGTCGTAACGGGCCATAGGGCTGTTGACCAGGTCGCCTTTGGTATCGGGGATGTCGGTGACCCAATTGCCGCCCTGGAAATCGGTCAAGATGGGGTATGCCGAAGCGAACGAGAGACTGCTGCCGTCGTCGTTGAAGGCGCCGTAGAGCGCATCGCCGGCGTCGACGGGGATGGTGGTGGTGGCGTCGAGCCCGATGTCGACGACGGCTCCGGTGGGGATGTGGCCGCGCGGTACCAGCGTGACGATACTGCCCCGGTGCGACTGCAACGTGGCAACCGGCTGCCCGTCGATGTGGGCGGCGTGGATGATCGTCGCTCCGCCGAAATCCGGCAGATTCGCCGCTAGGCGGAAGGGCAAGCGGGTGACGAGGCGGCCGGTGTCGTTGGTCCAGCGCAGCGTCTGGCGGAAGGTGACACTGCGGGTCGTCACGTCGATGGTGCCGCTCAGCGTGTAGTGTGGCGCACGGGTGGTCACCTCGGCCGGGGTGGCACGTGGGTGCATCGCGGCATCGGCGGCCTGCGCCGGCAACGGTCGTGGCAACAGGAGAGCGACGATTGCGCCGACGACCCAGAGGAGTGCGGTGGTGCGCTGTTGCATCGCCATCAACCCGGGTAGACGCCGAGGGCGATGAGCGCACCGAACACTCCGATGAGGGCAGCCACGGTGGTGACGGTATACACCATCCCCGTCAGCGACTGCTGGCGCTGGGCGAGCAGGCGGACCCACAACGCGACATAGAACACGGAGAGCAGCGGGAAGCCCCACAAGCTGGTCAGGTAGATGGGGATTTTGGGGATGCCAAAGAAGAACGCTAGGCTGTTCTGGACAATTGCACTGTCATACAGCACCGCAATGAGCACCACGACATAGACCAGGGCAGCAGCGGCGGTCAGGAATTGGACGACGTGGTAGATGCGGACCGCCGCTGCGGGAGCGGGTTTGCCCTGTGCGAGCCGCACCACGGTCGAGACCGGCCGCAGGAGCAGAATCGACAGCAGCCAGAAGAAACCCAGCAAGCCGGGGGCGAGCCACGCGCCGATGGGGTTTTCGCCGTTGAGTGCTTTGGCTGCAGCGCAGGGACGGCTGATCGTGGAAGGCGTCGCGAAGCGGCTCTCTTGGGTGGTGAGGCAGCTGGTGTCGAGGGTCTGCGTCGGATCATCCAAACA
>JBJOJU010000364.1:0-4393 GCA_046046485.1 Chloroflexota bacterium
TGCAAACCCCTTTGGTGGCGGGAGCCCGTTCGGCGCCCAAGGGGCAGCAGGCAGCCCGTTCGGAAACTTCCAAGGCGGTGATTTCAGCGACATCTTCGAATCGATTTTTGGGGGTGGCGACCCACGCGCACGGGCGTCGCACGGTCAAGACATCGAGCAAAAAGTCGATATCACGCTCGACGAGGCTTTCAGTGGCACCGAACGGCGCTTCCAGATGCAAAACCCCAACGGGCAACCACGCACGCTGACCGTGAAAATACCGCCGGGGATCGCCGATGGCGGGCGGATTCTGTTGAGCGGCGAAGGAGCGCCCGGCTACAACGGAGGCAAACGCGGAGATTTCATCGTCGTCGTCGCCGTCCAACCCCACGGGCGCTTCACCCGCGATGGCAATGATCTGCACGCCAAAGTCGCCGTCGATCTGTACGACATGATCCTCGGTGGCGAGACGCGCATTCCCGTGATGGGGGGCAAATCACTCACGTTGAAAATCCCACCCCTCTCGCAGAACGGCATGAAACACCGGATTCCCAATCAAGGGATGCCCCTGCGCACGAATCCGACCCAACGGGGCGAACTATTCTTGACGCTGGAAGTCGTCTTGCCCACCCAGCTTTCCGATCACGAACGCGAACTCTACCGACAGCTGAGCCAGCAGCAGACGGGGTCGCGCCGGGCAGAATAACGAAGTCAAGGGTTCTATGGTACGCTGTTGCATATCGGTGTAGACGCGGAAGACCATGCAACCCACCCCACTGACTCCTCAGGCACGCGAGAAAGCCCTGCGCATCTCGATCTACGAAGGTGCTCTCGCGACGGTCTTCATCAGTATCACCACCAATGGTCTGGTCACCGGGCTCGCGCTGTATCTCGGCGCGGGTCCGTTTGTGCTGGGCATCCTGGGCGCGTTACCGTTTTTGACACAACTCATGCAGCTGGTCGGGGCGTACCTCGAGGAAAAGACCGGTAATCGGCGCGTCCTGTCGGTTTGGAGCGAAGCCCTGTCGCGTCTAATGTGGATCCCCGTTGCGATCCTGCCGTTGTTGCACCTGACACAGACGACGAGTCTGACGATATTCGTTGTGCTCCAGATATTCACCTCGGCGACGTTCGGCATCGCTGTCAATACCTGGTCGAGTTGGATGTCCGACCTCGTCCCTCCCGAACGGCGTGGGCGATACTTCGGCATCCGAAACACGGTCGCGAGTTTTGCATCGATGGTCGCAGGGTTGGCGTCGGGGTATGCGCTCGACTACTTCAAACGCACCGCCGACGAGGGCGTTGCCTATGCCGTGACGCTCGGTGCCGGATTGGTGTTTGCCGCGGTCGGTATCGTCTTGCTCCGTCTGCAGGCAGAGCCTCCCATGCAGCGCCGGCCACGGATTCCTGTGCGCGAAATGTTCAGCTCGCCGCTGCGTGATCCCGCCTACCGCAGCCTCATCGTCTCGGGGACGATCTGGGCGTTCGTCGTGGGCATCGCTGGGCCGTTTTTCAATGCATACGGCATCGAAAACCTCAAGATGTCGTTCGCCGATTTGGCCTACATGGGGATCGTCACGAGTGTGGCGTCGATGGTTGTCTTCCCGCTGGTCGGGCGCCTGCAAGACCGCTTCGGCGATCGCATCGTGATGTTGGTGTCGGCTGCGTGCGTCGTCCCATTGCCCATCGGCTGGATTTTGTCCGAACCCGGGTTCCTCTGGCCGCTGTTCGGCACCTCGTTGGGTGCCGGGTTGTTCTGGCCGGGGATCAACCAGGGGTTGGCAAACATGTCGATGGCCCGTTCGCCCGAGAATGCCCGCGGCGCCTTCATCGCGACCTACGGCGCCGTCACCGGCATCGGGGTCGTCGTGTCGGGTCTCGCCGGCGGGGTCATCGCCGAAGCCTTGCGGGGTATGGAGTTCGACTTCGTCGGGATGCAACTCAACCACTATTCGGTGTTGTTCATCGGGTCGATCGTGATGCGGCTGTTGGCCGTCGTCTTTGTGATGGGGCGTCTGCGATGACCCCGTTCGTGAGAGTCGTTGCGTGAATCTTCTTTCTGCTGCAGAGACCGCACTCGCCCGTGCACGGCGACCCACCAGTGCTGTACTGGTGGTTGCAGGTCTCTATTGTCTGCTGGTCGTGTTGGGCGTCGTCCCGTTTTCATGGGCGGGGCCGCTGCTCGCCGACTCCCGGACCATCACCCTGCCGGTCGGGCGCATGCCCCAGGCGAAACTCATCGGCTGGTACGGCGCCGAAGAAAACGACACCGGGCTGCGCTACCGCTGGGGTATGCACTCCCCTCGGATTCCGTTCCGTGCACCAGGGCTGACCGCCGCGGCATACCGATTGCAGTTCACCGCTGCAGCTGCCGAGAGTCAGCGATTCGCGCTACAGCTCGACGACCGTGTTGTCGCGCACCTCCCCGTGAACGGCGGCGTGTTCCGGCACTATGCCCTGCTCGTGACACCCTCTCGCTGGGCGGCGACCGACTTCCATACCCTTGCATTCGAACCTGAACGTCCCACGACCGTCAGTAATCAACCATACAGCATCGCGGTGGCTTCTGTGGCCCTCGCGGCAGTCAAGCCGTACGGCGGCCGACCGGTTGCGGTCGACCCGGATGCTCCCGAATCACGGCGCAGCCAGCTGCTCTGGCTCGTCGCAGCAGTGGTCTGCGGGGCGATCGCGACATGGCGTGCGACGCTCTGGGAAGGCTTTGCCTGTGCACTGGTCTATACCGTGCTCTGCCTCGCCTATTGGGATCCGCTCCTCATCGTGACCGGTGTGGGCTGTGGTGCAGCACTCATCGTTGCGGCGTTCGACCGCTCCGCGTTCTGGGCACTGGTACGCCCGCTGGCACGGTCGCTCCGGAAGAAGCGGCGTTGGGTAGCTTTGCTCGTCTGGGGAGTGTTCGTCGCCTGCGCCGTCGGTCGGCTCGTGCTCGACCAGGGGAACGACACCTGTGCCGTCATCAATGTCGCCTGCCTGCCCACGACTGCGACGTCGCTCCAAGGCGACGAACCACGCTATGTCGCCATCGCGGAGGCACTGGCAACGACATACAGCCCACGGCTGCCGGTGTCGCCCGAGACCTTCAAAAACGGCTACAGCATGCACGCGATCGGGGTGCCGCTCATCATTGCCCTTCCCGTCGCCGTGGGTGGGGTGTGGGCAGCGCGTCTCGCAATGCTCGTGCTGGTCAGCAGCATTGCGCTGCTCGCCTACCGCTGGCTGGTCGAGCTCAGCCTGCAGCGCCTCGGGAGTGCGGTCATTGCAGTGGGCTTGGTGCTTGCACTCCCGTATGTACCGGCCAGCACCCAACTGTACCCCGACCTCTTGGCCGGTGTGGCCTTCCTCTGGGTCGTCTACGCCACGACGACCCAACGCCCATCGCGGTGGGTCTTGGTCGTCGGGGTGGCAGCCTTGGCATTCGTGCCATGGCTACACGCCAAATATCTCCTGTTGCAGCTCTTTGCCGCGGTTCTGTGTCTGTTGGGGTGGTTTCTCGCCCCCCCTGCGGGGACACGCCGGCTATGGGCACTGCTCGCAGTCGGGTTTTTCGTGTCCGAGGGGCTGCTGTTGCGCTATCATTCCGTGGCCTGGGGCAACCTCTTGGGCCCGGTCACTGGGCATTCGGTCGTGCTGAGTTGGGAACAATCACGCTACGTCCTCGGTTTGCTCATCGATCAGAACCAAGGTTTGTTTGCGCAGCATCCACTGCTCTTGCTCGGCGTCTATGGTTTAGTGCCGCTGTATCGCGCCTCGCGCCGCGTCGCTGTGCTTGTCGTGGTGCTGGCAGCTGCGCCCATCGTCCTCAACGGGCTGCACTGGAACATCTACGGCGGCTACAGTTATACGGGGCGCTTTGCCTCGACGAGTGCCGTCCTGTTGTTGGTGCCGGCGTGCTACGGAGCAGTCGCACTCGCACGGAAGGCACCGGGCGTGCTGCGGCGTCTGGTAGCGCTGAGTGCAGCCCTGCAGTGCTACCTCCTCTATTCGGTGACTGCCCTCGTGGCCATGAACCAACGCCCGGTGACCGACCTCGATATCTCGGTGGCTCAGTACAGCCTGTGGTACGGGGCGATCGGCGACGCGATGGGGATGTTGGTGGTGGGCAGTAATCCATGGCTGCACGCCGGCAACTACGCCTGGAGCGCGCTGCTCGTGGCGTTGTTGGGCTACGGGGTATATCGCTTCCGTGAAGCGGATTCTGCGCAGGTCAGCGCTGCAGCGCCGGAGTGACACGTTCTTCGATGGAGCCAGCGCGCATCCGGTAGATGTCGGTGCAATAGCGCTCGGCGGTCGGATCGTGCGTCGACATAACAACAATCGCGCCGTTCTGTGCGTACTGACGAAAGAGATTCAACACCGCAGCGCCGCGCTGCGAGTCGAGATTCGCCGTCGGTTCGTC
>JBJOJU010000365.1:0-6081 GCA_046046485.1 Chloroflexota bacterium
AATCGTTCGATGAGCGTCGGGTTATCCTCGATGGGGTCGATTTTCAGGTGTTCGCCGGTGATGCGGCGGGCGATGTCGTGGTAGTACTTGCCGGTCTTGGAGCCCTTGTCGAGCACCAGGACTTCGCCACGATTGGTGGCAGTGATGACCGCTTCGTCGTCGGGGATGATGCCGATGAGGTCAATGGCCAATATCTGCAGCAGGTCGTCGACCGACATCATCTCGCCGGTGCGCACCATCTTGGGGCGCAGGCGATTGATGATGAGGCGCGGGTGACCCTTGCCGGCTGCTTCGCAGAGCCCGATGATGCGGTCTGCGTCGCGCACGGCCGACACCTCAGGGGTCGTGACGATTAACACTTCGTCGGCGCCGGCGATGGCGTTTTTAAAGCCGGCCTCGATCCCTGCGGGGCTGTCGATGATGACGTAATCGGCTTCGGCGCGCAGCTGATCGACGAGCTCGATCATTTCTTCCTGCGAGACGGCGTCTTTGTCTTTGGTCTGGGCAGCGGGGAGCAAGTAGAGCTCGCCGTTGTGTTTGTCTTTGATGAGCGCCTGGCGCAGGCGGCAGTTCCCCTCGATGACGTCGACGAGGTCATAGACGATGCGGTTTTCGAGGCCCAAGACGACGTCGAGGTTCCGCAGACCGATATCGGCGTCGACGACGATGACTTTTTTGCCCAACATGGCGAGTGCCGAGCCGATATTGGCGGTCGACGTCGTCTTGCCGACGCCGCCTTTGCCCGAGGTAATGGTTATCACACGTGCCATGGTGCTGCTCCTGTGGGTGCTGTGGTATCAGCGCCGATATTCATGCCAGGCGTGTACCGTGATCTGGTTATCGATAATCGCGGCGATTTCGGGGAGGGTGTTGGTCGGCCCTTCGGGAGCCCGTGCGCGCAGATCGGCGATACGGAGCTGCGGCGGGGTGAGCTCGAGGGCGCAGATGACCGCCTCGCGGTTGCCCAATGCACCGGCGTGGACGACCCCGCGCACACGGCCGAACACGACCACGCTGCCCGAAGCGATGACTTCGGCGCCGGCGTTGACATCGCCCAACAGCACGAGATCACCGTGATGGCGCAGGATCTGCCCCGACCGGACCGCGCGGGTGACCACACTGCTGGTCGCCTCGGGTTCGGCTGCTGGCGTCGCGACCCGGATCGGGGCGGTCGCACTCAGACCCAGTGCCCGTGCTTCGGTGCGCACGCTGCGTGATTCGGCGACGATGTCGACCGGCAGAGACTGATACCCCTGCATCAGCTGCTGGAGTGCATCGAGTTCGGTCGGCGCGAGCTCACGCTGGCCGAGGTCGAGCGTCAACTTCATCCCCTGGAGCAGTGCCGCGCCGGACTCGAGTTGTTGGCGCAGGGCGGCAGTCGCCGTCGCCCATTCGCAACTGTCGGAGATGTGCACGCGGAGACCGCCGCGGGCGCCTTTGATGCTGATGTATTCGCTCATCGTGTGGGATCACCGACAACACTGCTTTCTTGTATTATAGCGTACCCACCCACCCGTCACAGGGTGCGCCAGCGAGGCGGTATCGGGCGTCGGAGTGTGCTATGATGGAGCGAACTATATTGCGTAGAGGTAGGCCATGGTGCGGATTCGCCGATTTTTCCTCCTGCTGCTGACGCTGTCGTTGATCACAGGCTGTGGCCTCTTCGGCGACGATGCGTTGCACATCGCCGATGTGACCAAAGACATCGATACATATGTGGGTAAAGACATCACGGTCGCGGGTGCATACGTATCGAAAACCGGCGCCGAACCGATATCGATTTTGGCTGCGGGGGTCAGCACGCTCGACAACGGTCTCGATGCACAGCCGTTGGGCGATGCCATCTGGGTCGACAACATCGCCGAAGATGTCACCCAAAACCTGCACCGCCCGGGCGATGCCGTGTATGGCTTTGTCAAGCTGACTGGCCGCATCGAAGCGGGTGCCTACGGCGCCAACGGCGTCTACAAACACCGCATCGCGGTCACCAAGTCAGAAGTCATCGAGCAGATCAAGCGCACCGAATACCGGGTCGCCAATGAAAAACTCGAAGGTGACAAGGTCAATATTTTCGAGCTGACCGAAAACGGGGCTGCCTACAACGGCAAGACGGTCACCACCCAGGGGTACTACTTCTGGAACTCGGTGATCTATGTGTTGGCCGAAGGTATCGCGGTCGAAGAAGACGGTTCGAGCCCGCAGCCGGTGGGCAAAATCATCTGGATGGAAGGCTTCCCGCCCGACCAGTCGGCGCAGTTGACCGTCGGCCCCAACAACAGCTATGTCTGGGGCAAGGTCGAGGTCACCGGTGCATTCCAGAGCGGTGGGCAATTCGGCCGTGACGGAGTGTACAAAGAATTCTTCCAAGTCACGTCGGCGACCCCGATTAAATAATCGCCATGGCACGCTACGTCGTCGATTATCTGCGCCCGGCTGACCTCGATGCGGTGCAAGAAATCGACCTCGCGAGCTTCCCCATACCCTGGCAACGAGAAACCTACCTCAACGAACTCCGCGCTGGCCACGAACATCGGTACGTGGCGGCGCGGTTTGTTGCTGTGCCGTTGGTCACCGCCGTCGCCGACTCCTCCCCGCCGTCATTATCCGAACGCATGCGGCGCTGGGCGCGCGGTGTGCAGCCCCCGCCGGGAGTCCCGCAGCACGATCTGCCCGTCGTCGGCCACGCCGGTATCTGTCGCGAGGGCAAAACGGGCCACATCGCGACCCTCGCCGTCCACCCGGGTCACCGCGGCCAGGGCGTCGGCACGTTGTTGTTACTGGCCCTCATCGAAGAAGCCCGTGCGTTGCGGGTGAAACGACTGGCGCTCGAGGTGCGCACGTCGAATCTGCCGGCCCAACAGCTGTACCGCCGGTTCGGATTCACCGTCACCGGCACCCAGAGCGCGTATTATCGCGACAACGACGAAGACGCGTACTTGCTGGCGATCGACGACCTCGACGCGCTCCCCGTGCGCGAACACCACAAACGGCTGAGTGACCGCCTGTATGTGCGGCTCCAACACGAAAACGCCCCGCCGGGCACCGACGCTGCGGTGCACGACGGGGCTTGAAAACTCCCTGGACTAGATCTCGGTGACGATGGGCAGCACCACCGGGCGACGCTTGGTCTGTTCGAACAAGAAATCCCCGACGGCGTCTTTGATTTTTCGGATGACGAAGGCTGCATCGACCTCGGTGCGGTCGTTGCCGTGCTGGAGCACCTTGCGCACCACCTTGCGGGTGGCTTCGATGAGCTCTTCGGATTCCTTCATGTGGACGAACCCACGCGTCAACACCTCGGGCCCGCCGGCGACGTCACCGGTGTGCCGGTCGATGGTCACGACCACGATCATCACGCCGTCGCGCGACAAGAGTTGGCGATCGCGCACCACGATCTGACTGACATCGCCCACGGTCGTGCCGTCGACATAGATGTAGTTGACCGGGATTTTGTTGATCTGCTTGCCGAAGTTGGCACCGAACTCGAACACTGCGCCGTTTTCGGTGACAAAGACGTTCTCGTTGCTGTAACCCATGTCCATCCCGATCGCCAGTTTGCGATAGAGGTGCATGTGCCGGTAGTCACCGTGGAACGGGATGACGTGCTGCGGCCGCAGCATGCCCAACAGCATCTTGAGCTCTTCTTGGGCGGCGTGGCCCGACACGTGCACTTTGGCTTCGCTGCCGTAGACCACTTCGGCGCCCAGGCGGAAGAGGTTGTTGATGACGCGCGAGACCGACACTTCGTTGCCGGGGATCGGCGACGCCGACACGACCACCGTGTCCCCCTGCTTGATGCGCAGGTTGGTGAATTCGCGGTTGGCCATGCGGGCCAGGGCTGCCATCGGCTCGCCTTGGCTGCCGGTGCACATCACGGCGACTTGGTCGTCGGGGAGCTGCTGCGCCTCGTTGGGGCGCACCAGAGTGCCCCCGTTGATACGCAGGTAGCCCAGTTCTTGGGCGATGCGGCAGTTGTTTTCCATGCTGCGGCCGGCCAACATGACGCGGCGACCGTAGGCCTCAGCCGAGTCAATGACCTGCTGGACGCGCGAGATGTTCGAGGCAAAGGTGGCCACGATGATGCGGCCGGGTGCCGTGGCGAAGATGTTGTCGAGGGAGTCGCCCACGACGCGCTCACTGGGGGTGAAGCCGGGTGATTCGACGCGCACACAGTCGGTCAACAATACGGCCGGGCGACGGGCACCCAGTGCGGTGATGGCGGCGATGTCGGTCTTTTTGCGGTCGACCGGGGTGTGGTCGAACTTCCAGTCGGTGATGTACGCCACGATGCCGGCCGGCGTGTTGATTGCCAGACCGACGGTGTCGGGGATCGAATGGGCCAGCTGGAAGGTCTCGACCGTCAGATTCCCGATGCGCAGCACGTCGCCTGCTTCGAAGGTCGAAAACTTGGTCTGTTCGAGCAGTCGGTGTTCTTTGAGTTTGTGGGTCGACAACCCGATGGTCAAACGGGTGCCATAGACGGTGGGGAAGCCGATTTCGGGCAAGATGTAGGGCAACCCGCCGATGTGGTCTTCGTGCCCGTGGGTGAGCACCACGCCGCGTACCTTGCCGATGTTTTCGCGCAGGTAGTTGATGTCGGGCAACACGAGGTCGACGCCGAGCATTTCGGCTTCAGGGAACATCACACCACAATCGAGCACCACGATGTCGTCGCCGTATTCGACGATCCACATATTGCGGCCCACTTCACCGACCCCACCGAGGGGAATCACACGTAAACGCTGTTTCGTCATTGTTGTCTACCAAAGGCGCACATGGGTACGCCGTATGGCTCCTTTCTCCATAAAAAAACATATCCACACGGCAAATGCCGTCAAGATCATGTAGTCGGTTCGCTCACGGGAGCGGGTGCAGTCACGGTCAACCCCGTTTTACTGCGGATACTGGCCAGCAACGAGTCACGTTCGGTCAAACCGGGGTAAATCGGCAAGACGCGCGCCCCATAGGCCTGCGCGTAGAGAAAGCGCGTCAACGGATTGGCGATTTGGTCCGTCGGTGCGGTGCTGAGCAGCAATTCGTCGCTCGGTTCGTCGCTGTCGGCGTCGAGCGGGCGGATTTCGCTGATGTGCTCCCACGGAATCGTCAGGTCGATACCGATCGACTGATAGCGCAGGCCATTTTCGGCCACCGAAAAGCGGCTAGAGAGCTCCATCGCGATGTTCCAGATGGTCAGCGGTGCAGCGACCATCAACACCAGCATGAAGAGCGCCGGCACCGTGCGATTAACGGTCAGGCCTTCGCTCCACAGGGCACTGAGTGAACTGCTGAGCGCACCCGGGTCATAGCTGAGCCCGAGCGTCGATTGCAGCGTCCAGATTGCGAACACCCAGATACACACCGCCCCGACCAACAACAACCATGCGTTGCGGCGGCCGTCACGACTGAGTTGATATGCCATGGTCATTCTCTCTATCTGTACGCGCCCCGCCCGCGACACCCTCGCGCAGCAGGACCCCCAGCCGTTCGAAATCTGCCTGCAGCAGCGGCATGTTGCGGGGCTGATACAGCCCAGCCGCTGGATGCAACATCGGAACAATCAGACGGTCGGCGACCCGCTGTGGGACCCCGTGGTCGCTGCCGATGCGGATATCGGGCAACCAATGCCGGGCTGCGTGTCGACCCAATGGCACGATGACCAACGGGGCAATGACGGCGATCTGCTGCTCGAGAAACGGCCGGCAGGCGTGTATTTCGACGGGTGTCGGATCACGATTCTCTGGTGGGCGGTGTTTGACAACATTGGCAATAAACACCTGCCCCCGGGAGAGGCCGGCGCGCTGCAGCAAGCCATCGAGGACTCTGCCAGACGCACCCACAAACGGACGACCAGATCTATCTTCGGCAGCCCCGGGCGCCTCGCCGACCAGCATCACCGCTGCATCGGCCGGCCCTTCGCCGGGCACTGCGTGTGTCGCAGATGTACAGAGTGCGCACGCACGACAGGCGTCGATGCGTCGGGCAATCTCGGCGAGGCGTGACATCGCTCGCTCCTCCGCATTATACAAGAAAAAGACGCCCCAAAACGCTCAGGCGAGTCGCCGCGGGCGCCAGCTGAGCACC
>JBJOJU010000003.1:0-3204 GCA_046046485.1 Chloroflexota bacterium
GACGAAATCGGTTTGATGATTTCGCACATCGACGACAAAGGATTCTGCTACTTCCAGCCGATCGGTGGCTGGGACAGCCAGGTGCTCGTCGGTCAGCGCATCCGCATCTTGGGGCGCAACGGGTTTGTGCGCGGTGTCATCGGCAAAAAACCCATCCATCTGATGACCCCGGAAGACCGCACCAAGGTTTCGAAAATCGATGACCTGTGGATCGACATCGGCGCAGCGTCGCTGGCCGAAGCCCAAGCACTCGTGCGTGTCGGGGCATCGGCCGTCATCGATGCCGAACCGTTGGTGTTGGCCAACGGCCGGATCATCGGCCGCGGGGTCGATAACCGGATCGGGGCGTTCGTCGTACTCGAAGCCCTGCGCCTGCTCGCGGCCGATCGGCCGCAGGCCAGTGTCGCCGCCGTCGCGACCGCCCAAGAAGAAATCACCTTCGCCGGCGCACGGACCTCGGCCTTTGCCTACGACCCACACGTCGCCATCGCGGTCGATGTGACGTTTGCCACCGACCACCCCAGCGCATCGCGCAACTCGCAGGGTGATATCGCCATCGGCGGCGGCCCGGTGCTGACCCGCGGTTCGGCGAATGCCCCGCTGGTGGTCGAGATGCTCATCGACACCGCCGAACAGCAGGGGATTCCCTATCGGATCCAGGCCAACCCGTCGCGGACGGCGACCGACGCCGATGCTATCCACACCGCTCGCGGTGGGGTCGCAACCGCGGTCATCTCGATTCCCAATCGGTATATGCACTCGCCAAACGAGATGATCGACATCAACGATGCACTCAATGCGGCCCGGCTCATCGCCGCTTTTGTGCGCCGGTTGAACGCCGAGACGTCGTTTATCCCTCGGTGATTGTGCAGTTGCGCAGTCTGCCGCATGCGGCAGGGACTACGAGAATCGATGAATGCCATTAGCATTTATGCTAATGGCATTCATTTTCATGGGAACACGAGAAATTTGGTATTTGATCTGCTGCGCAGTCTGCCGCGTGCGGCAGGGGCTACGTGGAGAGTGCGGCCCACTCGTCGTAGCGGGTGAGCAGGGTTTGTTCGAGTTCGCTGTAGCGGGCGGCGAGGGCGGCGATGCGTTTGGGGTCGGTCTCGACGCCCGAGAGCGCGGTGGTGATGTCGGTCTTTTCGGCTTCGAGGGCGGCGATTTCTTGTTCGATTTGTTCGCCGCGGCGTTGCCGTTTGCGTTGGTCGCGTTCTTGCTCGCGGGTGAGGGTCGGCTGGGCAGTTTTCGCTGCCGAAGCGGTCGGAGCCGGGTTGGCGGCCGCTTTGGCAGTGGGCACGGTCGGGCTGCCGAGGGTGGTTGATTTTTTGGCTTGGGCTTCTTTGGCTTCTTGTTGCTCGCGGTGCTCGCTGTAGTTGCCGTTGAAGGTGGTGATGCGCTGTTCGTCGACGAGCCAGAGGGTATCGGCGACGGCGTCGATGAAGTAGCGGTCGTGCGACACAAACACGATGGTGCCGTCGTACTCGTTGAGCACGTCTTCGAGGGCCTCGCGGGCGCCGATGTCGAGGTGGTTGGTGGGCTCGTCGAGGATGAGCAGGTTGCCGCCGATGAGTGTCAGCTGCGCCAACGCCACCCGGCCACGTTCGCCGCCCGACAGCGAGCCGACGCGTTTGAAGACGTCGTCACCCGAAAAGAGGAAGCGCCCCAGGAAGGTGCGGGCTTCGGTCTCTTTGATGAGCGGGCGGACCCGGCGCATCTCTTCGAGGATCGTATTGCTCATGATCAGGCCTTCGTGGGCCTGAGCGTAGTAGTTGATTTGGACGTTCGAGCCGAGGCGGGCGTGGCCACGCAGCGGGGGGAGTTCGCCCACCATGGTGCGGATGAGCGTGGTTTTGCCGCTGCCGTTGACGCCCATGACTGCGACGCGCTGTTGGCGGCGCAGCACGAGCTCGGGGATGTTGATGAGGGTGATGTGTTGGTTGTTGGGCAAGACATAGCCCACTTCGAAGCGTTCGAAGACCATCACCTGGTCGCCGCCCCGTTGGCTGGCCTGCATCGCCAGGGTGAGTTTGCGTTGTTCTTCGGGGCGAGCCATGAGCGACTCGACCTTGCCGCTGCCCCCTTGCCAGCCCTCTTTGAGACGTTCGAGGCGGCGTTCACGACCGCGGGCTTGGGTCGACAAGGTGCTGTTTTTGTAGCGGCGGATAAACGATTCGAGGCGCGCGACTTCTTCTTGTTGGGCTTGGTATTGCTTCCACATGAGTTCCATTTTTTCGGCTTTGAGCTGTTGGAACTTCATGTAGCCGCCGGGGTAGTCGCCGTCGAGGCGCCCGAAAGCGATTTCGAGGGTACGATTGGTGACCCGGTCGAGGAAGTAGCGGTCGTGCGACACGACGATGAGCGTGCCGTCCCAGGTCTTCAGGAAGCGCTCGAGCCACTCGAGGGCAGCCAGATCGAGGTGATTGGTCGGTTCGTCGAGCAGTAGGATATCGGGGCTCGAGAGCAATATCGCGGCCAGGGCGGCCCGGGTTTTCATGCCACCCGAAAACTGCGCGAGGCGTTGCGGCCCGTGATAGGCCGGGTCGAACCCGAGCCCGCTGAGGACGCGTTCGATGGTGCGTTCGATGTCGTAGCCGCCGGCGTGTTCGAAGCGTGACAACAATTCGCCGTAACGCTCCATGCGTTCGGCCCACTCGGGGTGGTCGGTGTCGGCGATGTCGTGCTCGAGGGTGGTGATGTCGCGTTGCATGGCGTGCAGGGCGGTCAACGCCTCGTCGAGGAGGCCGCGCAGCGTCTGGCTGTCGTCGAAGCGAGCCTCTTGGGAGAGGTACGCCATCCGGATGCTGCGCGCGGTCGATACGTTGCCGCTGCTGGCGGCTTCTTCGTCGGCGATGATGCGCAACAGGGTGCTCTTGCCGGCGCCGTTGACGCCGACGATTGCCACCCGTTCGCCGCGGGCGACGTTGAAGCTGATCCCCGAAAAGATGTGCGCGGCACCGAAGAACTTGCCGACGTTGTGGACCGTGAGTATCGACATCTGTACACTCGATTGTATTAAGCGGCCGGTGGAGGAGTCTCGGGCTGGTTGCCGCGGGCGATTGCCATGCCCATCAACCCGCCGATGAGCGAAAAACCAATCGACAGTAACCCGCCGATGATCCCGATTGCGCCGGTGACCCAGAGCATAAACGACAAACCGCGGCGCAGCGTGGGCAGGTCCATGGCGAGCTCGGGGTTGAG
>JBJOJU010000034.1:0-3463 GCA_046046485.1 Chloroflexota bacterium
ACAATGAACAATGAACAATGAACAATGAACAATGAACAATGAACAATGAACAATGAACAATGAACAATGAACAATGAACAATGAACGGCGACGCGCGCGTCGCCGCACCACCCCATACCTATAACCCTTAACCTTCACACTACTCATCGCATTTTTTGTCCGAATACGAGCAGAACACGCAGCAATCACCCGCACGGGGTGTCAGGACCTGGCCGCAGTGCGGGCACGTCCAGCGCTGCACTCATTGATCCGGCGGGATGGTCGTCGCGGTCGCTGCCCCACATTCCGGGCAGGTCATCGTGCAGTCGAGAGCCATGCGATTCCTTTCGGCGCGTACATCCGCCTATTGCCTGCGTACCGGTGAGTGGTCATATCGTACACCCAGAATTCGCTCGCGCGCAGTCTCGCGCGCAGTGGTGTGCGCGCCGCCGCTGTGCGAACCGTATGCACCGAAACGGCTTCAGACCACAAACCCCTCCGCCTAACCTTTCACCTTTAACCCTTAACCTATCACCTATAATGGGAGGAGGAGGAAGGTCAGATGAGCGAGCCTGCGCGGCACATCAATAATGTCGTATTGGTCGGTCTGAGCGGTTCGGGCAAATCGACGGTCGGGCGGTATTTGGCTAATCGGCTGCACATCCCCTTGCACGACACCGATGCCATCATCGAAGCCGAGGCGAACCAGTCCGCCGCAGAGATATTCGCGAGCGAGGGCGAAGCCGCGTTCCGCGCCCGTGAGCGCGCGGTCTTGTTGCGCTGCCTGGCAAACGGGCCGGCCGTCGTCGCCACGGGCGGTGGGATCGTCACGGTGGCTGCCAACTGTGTCGATATCCGCGCGCAGGCATTCGTGGTCTGGCTGGATGCGACCTCCAACGCCATCGTCGCCCGTATCACCAATCACCGGCAGGCGCGGCCGTTGTTGGCCGGCGATAACCCGCACGAGCGCCTCGAGGCGATGCGCACCGCCCGGGCAGGGCTCTACCGCTCCATCGCCGATCTGCACATGTTGACCGATGGTATCCACGCCAACGCAGTCGCCACCCGCATCGCAATGTTGCTGCCCCCACACACCTCGATCACTCGCCGGAGGCGAAGCATGAATGAAACACTCCGCGTGACCGTCGGGAAGGGATACCCGGTCATCGTCGCGTCAGATATCTGGCAGAAAATCCCAACCGCCCTCGCCGATGTCGGCCTGGTTGGTCGCGTTCATATCGTCGCTGATGCCGCACTCGCGGCGCGGGCGACCGAGCTCCAGGCACTCCTCGGCACAGGGACCACGCTCCTGTGCATCCCCGGTGGCGAAGCCAGCAAAGACATGCCCACGCTGATGCAGATCTACACACACCTGCTCGAACACCGCGTCGAACGTCGCGACACGCTCCTCGCGCTCGGCGGCGGGGTCATCGGCGACGTGGCGGGGTATGCCGCGGCGACGATTGTGCGCGGTATCAACCTCGTCCAGATGCCCACGACGTTGCTGGCGATGGTCGACAGCTCGGTGGGGGGTAAAACGGGCATCAACCACGCCCTGGGCAAAAACATGATCGGCGCCTTCCATCAGCCACGTTTGGTCTACGCCGACGTTGCGTTTCTGCGCACCTTGCCCCAACGCGAATGCGCGGCTGGGTGGGCCGAAGCCATCAAGCACGGGGTCATCCGCGACGCCGCCTTGTATACAGACCTGGCTGCAGCTGACCCAGCGACGGCGTTCTTTGACCCGGCGCTGGTGCGCCGCGCGGTTGCAGTCAAAGTCGACGTCGTCAACATCGATGTCCATGAACAAGCCGAGCGGATGTTGCTCAACTACGGCCACACCATCGGCCACGCTATTGAGCAACTCCTGGGCTACGGTGTGCTGCTGCACGGCGAAGCCATCAGCATCGGGATGCACTACGAAGCGCTCATCGCGGCACGTCTCGAGCTGTGCGACCCGTCGTTGGTCGTGCACCAGCAGCAGGTGCTCACCCGTTATGGGTTGCCCACTGCACTGCCGGCTGGGCTGACGGTCGACCAGCTGCTGGCGGTGATGCAGCGCGACAAAAAAGTCCAGGCCGGCCAGATCCGCTGGGCGCTGCCCCGGCACATCGGGCACGCCGAGATCACCCGCGACGTGCCGTTGGCGGTTGTGGAGCAGGTGTTGGGCGGGGTGGTGTGATTTTACACACATAAAATAGAATTAATTGACTTATTTCACGACGCGTGGCTATAATACAGTGCGTTCAGGAAAGGCACTGTATGCTCAACAATCAATTCGCAGCAGAATCTTCGGTCGGCCAGATATTGACCTATCTGCAACGGCATGCCGAAGCAACCATCAAAGAACTCGAAGACGAACTGGGGATCAGCACCACCGCGGTGCGCGAACACCTCACCAATCTCGACGCCCGTGGCTTCATCGCGACGCGGCTCGTGCGCAACGGTCGTGGTCGCCCGCGCATTCTGTACTCGTTGACCGAACGCGCCCGTGAGCTCTTCCCACGCAGCTACGACACCTTGATGTCGGTCCTGCTCGACGAAATCGAGCGTCAGCAAGGGGGCGAACAGCTCCACCGCTTGCTCAACGGCGTCTCGGAGCGCCTTGCCGAAAACTACCAGCGCGGCGTCCAGGGTAACCTGGCCAATCGCATCATCGAGGTCCAAAAGATGATGGAGTCGCGCGGGATCCCCGTAGACGCCAGTGCGAGTGATTCGTCGTTTACCTTTTATGCCTGCCCCTATCACGAAGTCGCCCAAGGCCACGCCGACGTCTGCGCCATGGAAAAGCGGATGTTGGAGCAGGTCCTCGGTCATTCCGTCCAATCCGACAGTGCGATCCGCGAAGGCGGCCGCTGCTGTCATTTCTCGGTCGCCCCGAACGACACCATCTCGCTCACCGACCGCTAGATCCATCCAGCCACGACGTCTACAACATCAGAAGGAGTCCCCGTGTCATCCGAATTGGTCATCAAAGATTTGCGCGCGAATATCGGCGACAAAGAAATCCTCAAAGGGGTCAATCTGACCGTCAAGCCGGGCACGATCCACGCCATCATGGGCCCCAACGGCAGCGGCAAATCGACGTTGTCGAACACCATCATGGGTCACCCGTCGTATACCGTCACCGGCGGTGAAGTCTGGTACAAGGGCCAAAACGTCCTCGAGCTCGAAGTCGACGAGCGGGCCAAGCTGGGTCTCTTCTTGGCGTTCCAGTACCCGGTGTCGATCCCCGGTGTGACGGTCGCCAACTTCCTGCGTGCCGCCGTCAACGGCCACCGCGCCGTCGAGGGCAAAGACCCGCGTGAGACGCAGATCCCGATGGCGCAGTTCCGCAAAGAAATCCGCGAAAAGATGGCTGCCCTGGGCGTCGACGAAGCATTCGCCCGCCGCTACCTCAACGACGGCTTTTCGGGTGGCGAGAAGAAGCGCATCGAAATCCTGCAGATGTCGATGCTGAAGCCTTCGATGGCCATCATGGACG
>JBJOJU010000072.1:0-9339 GCA_046046485.1 Chloroflexota bacterium
GACCGTGCCAGCGCCGCCGAGTATTTCGTCACCCGCGCCAAGTGCTCCACTATGGTCAACGAACTCGTCGCCTACGGCGCGACGAGTAACGCCGGGGTCAAAGCCGCGGTCGTCGATGCACTCGAAAACCTGTACAGCGGCAGTATCAGCACCGCGAGCTTCGACACACTGTGGAACGACAGTCAATCGAGTATCTTGACGTCGTTCTGGGGTTCGGGCACCACCAAAACCATCCTGTCGTGGACGCCCAGCGGCGATCTGCGCACCGTCTACGACGTCGGTGCAGGCTGCGTCATGTATACCCGCTAGCACGGGCAAAAAGACCCCCACGGCTCAGGAATGGGCTGCGGGGGTCTTCTGCTGTCGGTCGGTTATGGTCGGTGGAAAAAGTGGTACTGCATGGCAGCCTCGGACTCGCGCTCGTCGTGCAACCGGTCCAACTCGGCGCTGAACGCCGGGTCGATGGCGCGGATGCGCGCGCGTGTGCCGTGGTCGAGGGGGATGCGTGCGCGGAGCTCGGCTTTTTCGCGCTCCGAAAGCGGCGGTACCGGCGGTTGGTGCGACATCATCTGACGGTCCTTTCTGCGAGAACACCGTATTGACGTCGTACTGGGATATTTTGTTGCGGGATGTTCTCTCGTGAACTTCCCCACGGCACGCCCCCGTACAGGAGAACGGGGCGGTTTTCGCACGGAGACACGGAGACACGGGGTGAGAGTCGATATGTTCACAAAGCCCCACGGCATGCCCCCGTACGGTGGCTGACGTGGGGCTATTGGCATGCCCTCCATTCTGGGGGCGTGCTGTAGGGCTATAATACGCACACCCTGAAAAAGGACGCATATGCACCACCTCATCATCGACACCGACATGGGCAACGACTGCGACGACGCGTTGGCACTGGCCGTCGCGCACGCGCTGGTCAGCCGGGGCATCTGCCAGCTGGACGCCGTGATTCTGTCGCGGGCGGGTCACGACGCAGCCGCGTTCTGTGCGGCTATCAACACCTTCTACGGCCGCGGCGACATCCCCGTGGGGGTGATGCGCGAGGGGCGGGCATCGGCAGAAAACCGTTTTCTGCATCTCGCCGGACACTGGCCGCACCGCTATGACGCAGACCGGGCGCCGGAAGCCCTGGAATTGTTGCGGCAGCGCCTGCGGGCACTGCCCGATCAGAGCGTCACCATCGTCCAAATCGGCTTTGCGACCAATACTGCGGCGCTGCTGGTCGACCCGGCCGATGTGGCGTTGGTGCGCCGCAAAGTACGACAGTTGTCGGTGATGGCGGGGGCATTCGTGCCCATCGACGGCGATGCGGCGTTCAAAGAATTCAACGTGATCTGCGACATCCCCGCCATGCAGCAGGTGGCCACGCATTGGCCGACGCCCATTGTGTGGAACGGCTTCGAGGTGGGTATCGCGCTGCGCTTCCCGGTGCAGTCAATCGACCACGATTTCGCGTGGGTCGCCCGCCACCCGGTCGTCGAGGCGTATCGAGCGTATTGTGCAGTCGGCGAAAACCGCCCCTCGTGGGACCTCGTGTCGGTCTTGGTGGCCGCTGAGCCCGAGGCAGGGCACGCGGCGCTGAGCGAAAACGGGCGCGTCGTGGTGGCCGCCGACGGCGCGACGCAGTTCATTGCCGACCCAGCCGGCACGCACCGCATCCTGCGGCTGCAGCCCGACCAACAGATCCGCGTCGGCGAGACGCTGCGACTGCTGGCGAGCCAACCCAGGTAGGTTATAGGTTAAGGGTTAAAGGTTAAAGGTTTGCTATGGGTCCGGTTTCGTTGACACGTACTTCTAGGTTTGTTGCCAATCATTTTCGCACGTTTCGGGTGTGCGGTAATTGATGGCAGAGTGGACGCGCTCGCGGTTGTAGAACGTCTCGATGTAGTCCGCGATGCGCCGATACGCGTCTTGGTATGTCACGCTCTTCAGACTCCGTAGTTCCGCTTTGCAGTGACGAAAGAAACTCTCAGCAGGCGCGTTATCCCAACAGTTCCCAATGCGGCTGAAGCTCTGCTTCATGCCGCATTGAGTTGCATACAAATGCAACTCCTGTGATGTGTAGTCTGTTCCTCGGTCGCTGTGGAGCAACAACCCTGCTGCTGGTTTGCGCGCAGTATATGCCGCCTGGATTGCTCGCAACGCGACACCAGCGCGTTTTGGTGAAACTGCCCACCCGACCACTTTGCGCGAAAACGTATCAAGTACCACCGCCAGATAGATATCAAGCCCACCACTGATGCGGATGTGCGTGAAGTCGGTCAGCCATTTCTCGTTTGGTTTCATGGCAGTGAACTGGCGATTGAGCACGTTCGGCAGCAACGTCGATGCCGAGGCACCTGCGCGGTTCTTGAATGCACGTGGCTTTCGAATGCCGTACAACCCTTGTTCACGCATGATCCGCCGCACGCGATTTCTCCCGATTCGGACTCCATCCGCACGTAACGTTTGGTGGACTTTGCGACTACCGTAGACCATGCGACGGCTGGTGTAGATTCGGGTGATGTGTTTACAGAGCGCGAGCTCTTGCTCGTCGCGCAGCGTCAGCGTTTGTTGGCGTTGCACCCACCGATAGTACCCCTGACGCGAGACGCCGAGGAGCTCGCACAGTGTCCGAATCGAATAGTTTGGGTGGAGATCACGAATCCACCGATAGCGGTCGCTAATTAGGGCATCCGTGAAATGATGCCCACAGCTTTTTTTACGATTTCGAGCTCCAGTAATGTGCGCTGATGCGCTTTCTGGAGACGCTCGTACTCGTGCTTCCAGTCATGGGCGGACATTGATGCCTGTTTCTCAGCATCCGGAGTCTCGGGCGGGTTCATGGCAGCGTGCTTGGCGACCCAGTTGCGGACATTCGAGACATCGAGGTTTTCTTCGCGGCACACAATCGACATCGGGATGCCGTCGTGCAAAATTCGCTTGACGATTTGAGCCTTGTACTCTTCGGGGTACCGGATGTGTTTTCTCATCGTGTCACCTTTCGCTTACAGTGAGTGTATCGTAGGTGTCAACGATTCGGGATCCACTGCAGTGCCACGCAGATTGGTGCGTGGTAATGGGGGTGTAATGGCTGCCCGTCAGTAGGTGAAAAGTTCTTTCACCAACGCAACGGCCGCTCCATGACACCCAGAAAATCACAGCAGAAGAGTTCGACCAGTTGCATCAGCCCCTGATCGAACTCTGTAAAATGCTCGCCGCTGCGTGCAAAAAACTCTCCCCACCCCGCAACCTTTAACTTTTAACCCTTAAACTTTTACCTATCGAGTCGCGCCAAGCACAGTCACGAGCGGATTTCGCTGCGAAGATGGCGATTGCGTCCAAAGAAGCACAAGAAGCGTCATTTAGGTTATGGGTGAAAGGTTAAGGGTGAAAGGTGCCACGCAGATTGGTGCGTGGTAATGGGGGTGTAATGGCTGCCCGTCAGTAGGTGAAAAGTTCTTTCACCTACGCAACGGCTGCTCCATGACACCCAGAAAATCACAGCAGAAGAGTTCGACCAGTTGCATCAGCCCCTGATCGAACTCTGTTAAATGCTCGCCGCTGCGTGCAAAACACTCTCCCCACCCCGCAACCTTTAACTTTTAACCCTTAACCTTTAACCTATCGAGCAGCGCTCGCATCGGTTCCCCATCCCAGCGCGCCAATGGCTGATCGGGGTGGTGCGAATCAGACCCGCCGCTGACCAGCAACCCGTGCACCTGTGCCTGCGCCAGATAAAACGCCGTCTGCTGGGCCGTGTGTGCCGGGTACCAGACCTCTAGGCCGTCGATGCCCGCTGCCACGAAGGCGGCGATATCTGCCGCGTCGGCGGGGATGGCATAGACGCCTTTCGAACGACCCGGGTGCGCGATCATGGCCACTCCGCCTGCGGCGTGTGCCACCGCGACTGCCTCGGGCACGCTGGGCGGGTTGTACGCACCCGGCCGCTGCAGCAGAAAGCGCATCCCCGCCGCTTCGTCGTCGGCATCGACCCGGCCCGGCAGCGCATTGTGGCGCGCCAATGCCGTGGCGACCTCGGCGACGTTGATATGGCGCGCCGGGTCGTGCGCAAACGCCGGCAGGGTGTAGCCCGCCGCCGGTAATTCTTCGATGAGCCGCTGGGCATCCGCGGCGTTGCGGGCATCGACCGAGGCACACAGTGCCACGACGTCGGGGTGGAGCGGGTCGATGCCGTACAACAGGGTGTGCCAGAGTTTGCCGTTGTGCGCTGTGTCGATTTCACAGCCGCTGATACACGCCAGCCCGACCCGCTCGGCGGCGGCCCGCATCGCCGGCACCCCGGCGGTGGTGTTGTGGTCGGTGATGGCAAAGACACTGATACCCGCGACCTGGAGCGCGGGGATGAGGGTCCCCGGTCGCCAACTCGAGTGGTGCGGCAGGGCGTCACTGTGGATCTGCAGGTCGACCAGCATGGTGGTTACTTCCTATCGCGCATCCTAGAGCGCAAAATGGCGCATCAGTTCGGCGTAGTCGTGCACGATGACATCGGGTTCGGCGGCGGCCAACTCGGCGGCGGTGTGGGTCGTGGCCAGCGCGACGGTGTACATGCCGGCGTCGCGCACCGAGCGCAGTCCGGCGAAGCTGTCTTCGATGCCGATACAGTCACTGGCGGGCTTGCCCAACCGGCGCGCGGCTTCGATGAAAATGTCGGGCGCTGGTTTGCCGTTTTTCACCTCGACGCCCAGCGTGATGGCCTTGAAGTAGGTGGGCAGCTGCAGCCGATCCAGCGTCGGCCCGACGTTTTCGTGCGGTGCCGACGTCGCAATCGCCGAGGGCAACTGGTGGCGATCGAGGTGCCCGAGGAACTCGTGCAGCCCGGCGACTGGGTGCACGTGATGCATCAGGGTGCGGTAGAGATTTTCTTTTTCATCTGCATACGCCAACAACTCCGCCTCGGTCAACGGGCGACCAAACAAGACGGGGAAGATTTCGCTGTTGCGTTTGCCCGACAAGCTCGCGAGCGTGGCCTCGTCGGGTGTGGCGATGCGGTGTTTGTCGCGGAAGATGGTGAATGCTTGTTCGTGCAGATGCATGTTGGGCGTCAGCGTGCCGTCCATATCGAACACCACGGCTTTGTAGTCGGTCAAACGAGGCATGAGCGTGTCCTTTTCTGTGATTAGCGGGCACCGTGGGCATGGACGAGTTCGTCGAGGCGCAACGACAACACGCGCGAGGCACTGTCGTCGCCCATCGAGACGCCGTAGATCGAGTCGGCGATTTCGATGGTGCCGCGGTTATGGGTCACCACTACGAACTGCGAGGCGCTGCGCAGGTCGTCGAGAGCCGCACGGAAGCGCGCGACGTTGGCTTCGTCGAGCGCGGCGTCGACCTCGTCGAGCACGCAGAACGGGGTCGGTTTTACCTTGAGGATGGCGAACAACAGCGCCGCTGCGGTCAGCGATCGCTCGCCACCCGACAGCAATGCCAGCGTCTGTTGGCGCTTCCCCGGCGGGCGGGCGTGGATCTCGATGCCGATGTCGTCGAGGGTGCCACCGTCGCCCGTTTTGGCGAGTTCGAGGCTGGCACTGCCGCCGCCAAACATAATCTGGAAGGTCAGCGCGAACTCGCGTGCCACCGCGCCGAAGGTCTTTTCGAACGATTCGCGCATCGTGGCATCGAGCTCTTTGATGAGCTCTTGCAGACTCGCCGACGCCGCCTTGAGATCGGCGACCTGGGTGGTCATGAAGGTGTAGCGCTCGTTGGTCTCGTCGTATTCCTCGAGAGCGAGTGGGTTGACGGGCCCGAGGCGTTGGAGTTGGTTACGATAGGTGGTCAGTTTGGCATTGAGCTCAGTCTCGTCGCCGATGACCGGGACGGCGCTGTGGCTGAGCACGCTCAGGTCGTAGCCTTCGCTGCTGGCGCGGTCGTGCAGCACGGTGATGCGGTCTCGGGCACGTTCGAGCAACAAATCCGCCCGCGATGCTTCGGCCTCGGCGGCCCGCAGTGCCGCGAGGGCGGTCTGTTCGGCGGCTTCGAGCTCGGGCAACGTGGTTTCGGCAGCTTTGAGCGCGGTCTCGAGGGGGGCGAGTCGCGTCTGGATGGCGGCGATTTCGGCTTGGACCGCGACCAAATCGTGTTCGTGGACCTCAGTTTCGCTGCGGATATGCGCGGCTTCGGCTGCCAACTCGTCGGTACGGGCCTGGCGTTGGTTGATGGTCTGTTGCAGCGCTGTCCGCCGCTGCTCGGCGGCTGCGAGCGTGGCCATGCTGCCCCGGAGTTGCCCTTCGGCATCGGTGACGAGTTGTTGGGCAGCGGCCCGTTGGTCGTCGGCGGCATAGCTCTGTTCGATGAGGGTCTGTTCGTCGCGGTAGGCGGCGTCGAGGGCAGCGCGTTGTGTCTGCTGGGTCGCCGTCAGTTCGAGCAGTTCACGGGCGAGTTGTTCGAGTTGGGCGGTCGAATCCGCTTGGCGCTGCCCGGCTTGTGACGCCTGCTGGCTCACCAACGAGACGTCGGCTTCGGCCTTCGTGACCGCTCGCAACGCGGTTTCGCGCACACTGCTGGCACGCTGAACTGCGGCTTGGTCTTCGTGGCGGCTCAACTCGAGCTGCTGCAATCGCTGTTCGTATTGTTGGATCTGGCTCGTGGCACGCTGGACCACGGCGGTCAGGCGGTCGACCTCTTGCTTGGCGGCTTCGACCTCGAGGGGTAGCTCGCGCAGCTGACGTTCGCGCTGGAGGGTGCCGCCGTCGCGCACCTGCGCACCGCCGGTCAACGAACCGCCGCTGCTGACTTGTTCGCCCCCCACAGTGACGATCGACCAGCCGCCACCGATGCTCTTGACCTCGCGCCGGGCGACGTCCAGATCGGCGACGATGAGGGTGCGCCCGAGCAGGTAGTCGAGAATCGTCCGATACTTGGGGGGCATATCGACCAACTGCGACGCCACGCCGAGCACGCCGCTCCCCCGGGTGGGGGCACGGTTGTCGCCACCGGCGCGGATGGTGTCGAGCGGCAAAAACGTCGCGCGGCCTTGGTTGCCTCGTTTGAGGGCAGCGATCGCGGCCTCGGCGTCGTCCCACCGGTCGGTGACGATGTGCTGCAGCCGCGCGCCGAGGGCGGTTTCGACGGCCAATTCGAGTTCACGCGGGGCCGAGACCAGTGACGCGACCAGGGCGAAACTGCGCTGGTTTTTCTCGGCATAGTCCATCGCTGCCTTGACCCCAGCGGCGACGCCACCGTGGCTGCGCACAATCTGCAGCAACGCCTGGTGGCGTGAATCGACCTGGTTGTGGGTGCGGCGGGCGGCGGTCAGGGCTTCTTCGTGTTCGGCCCGGGTCTGCCGTAGGCTGTCGATTTCGCTGCGGATCGTCGCGATGGTCTGTTCGCGTGTCGCCGCCGCCTGCACGAGCTCGGTGTGGGCGGCTTCGGCGGCCGTGAGCGCCGCCTGCTGGGTGGTGAGCGTCTGTTGGGCTTGGGCGACCAGGACTGTTTCGTTGAGCTGGGTCGAATCGAGCTGGGTGAGTAATTCTTGTAGGCGTTCACGCTGGCGCTGGCGCTCACGCACGGCGCTGGCGGTGGTCGCTTCGGCGCGCTGGGCGGCATCGACGGTGGCCCGCAGAGCACGGCGTTGGTCGTTGTAGCTGACTCGCCCGGCATCGAGCTCGGCGATCGTGGCACGGTGCGCCTCGCGCACATCGGTCTGCTGTTGGATGACCTGCTGGAGCGCTTCGATTTCGGCCGCGACGCTGACGAGCTGTGCTTCGGTGTCGCTGACGGTTTGGGCATATTCGACGCTGCGTTGCGTGACCGCTTTGGTGCGCTCGGCGGCCACGGCGATTGCACGTTGCAGCCCTTCGGCGCGGGTGTGCAACCGCGAGCCGTCGCCGTAGATCGCCCCCATTTCTTCGCGCAGGGTACGGATCTGGAGGCGCACCGCGTTGATCTGGTCGCTCTGCGTCTCGCGTTCGGTCAGCAGGTGCGTCAATGTCGCCTGTGCCTGCTCGACCAAGAGTTGGGCGCTGTCGAGCGACGTATTGGCGAGTGCGTCTTGGAGTCGCAGCAGCTGAATCTGGGTCGCGTCGAGATCGTGTTTGATATCGCGGTATTGTTTGGCTGCGCTGGCTTGGCGTTTCAGCGAGCGGATACGCGGTTCGAGCTCGACAATGACGTCTTCGCAGCGGCGCACATTGGCGTCGGTCTCGCGCAGCCGCTTGGTTGCATCGTTGCGACGTTGTTCGTGCACCGAGATATCGGCGGCGTCTTCGAATAGGCGCCGGCGTTCTTCGGGGCGCAGGTCGAGCACGTTGTCGACGAGACCTTGGTTGATGATGGTATACGAGCCGCCGAGGCTGGCGGTGACTTCTTGCAGATCGCGCAGACGTACCTTGGCGCGGTTGATGTAGTACTCGTGGTCACCAGAACGCGTGATCCGGCGCGTCAACGTGACGGTGTCGAACGCGACCGGCAGCGTGCGGTCGGTGTTGTCGATGGTCAACGAGACCTCGGCAAAACCCGACGCGGCGCGTTTGGCACCACCGCCGAAAATCAGGTCTTCGCCCTTGCGGCTGCGGAGCATCGAATACGATTGTTCGCCGAGCACCCAACGGATCGCATCGACGACATTCGACTTGCCGCTCCCGTTGGGGCCGACGATCGCCGAGACCCCGGGGCGGAATTCGAACCCAGTCTTCGACGCAAATGTTTTGAACCCATGGATTTCGAGCCGCTTGAGATGCACGCAGACACTCCCCCACACGGACACTCGTACCAGTATAGAGGATAGAGCGTAGAGGAGAGAGCGCAGATTCTTTCTCCCATAGCCCCACGGCATGCCGTGGGGCTATGGGAACCCCGTGGGGCTTTGGCTCAACCCTTTATGCGCTACTGTTCGTCTTGTTGGCTGACATAGTGGACCAGTGCGTTGGCATGCCCATGGCCCATCTGGTAGGTGGTCTTCAGGTGATTGACTTTTTCCATGTGCTTGAGGTCACCCAGTGCCCGGATCACGGCAAACCAATGTGCAACTGGTTGCCCATACTTCTTCTCGATCGACGGGAAGTACGAGGCAGGCCCTTGGACCTTGGGGGTATCTGACATCGCGGTTCCTTTCTTGTGCCCCACACAGCACAGCAGGCGAATATTCGACCGTCCAGCAATTGTATCGTATGCATGCCCATGGAGCACCCTGGCCCCCTTCGGGGTCACGGGTCTCCACGGGCATGACGACACTGGTATATCGTGCGCTTCGCGCACCCCCGCACACCGCTTCGAGTCTCGTCTGCCCCGTGGAGACATGACGCGTCAGCGCGATGTGCTCCATGGGGCTGACGCGTGAGCGCAATGTGCTCCATGGGGCTGACGTTCATTGTTCATTGTTCATTGTTCATTGTT
>JBJOJU010000181.1:0-5577 GCA_046046485.1 Chloroflexota bacterium
GAAGCTGGCTTCGACCCCGGCGATGCCCATCCCGTTGCGGTTGGTCGCACCGATGACGTGGGGAGCGAAGCGCCCCTGCGGGTAAAAGCGGTGTGGTTCGTAGACGAGATAGAGACTCGGAAGCCCCAATTGTTCGATTTTGTCGGCTTGGTCGTCGGGCAACCAGCGGGCCACGGGGACCCAGGCACGGTTGGTGTCGATGAGCTGCGCCAAGATTTTTTCGGCGGGTGTTTTGATGATTTCGCTCAGGCGTACGGCCAGATTGGCGGCCTCGCCGGGGTCGATGTCGCCGGGCACGACGTAGAGCGACCGCCGTTCGACGTCGACCGCGAGGATATTGCCGTGGCGGTCGATGATGGTGCCCCGGCTGGCGACGATGGGGACACTCTGGTTGACCTCACTGGCGGCGCGGGCACTGTATCCTTTACGGTCGAGCAGTTGGACGTCGGCGAGCTGCAGGATGATCCGCGCCAAAAACAGCACGGCGATGCCGAACGCCACAAACAGGCGCCACGGATGGGTCACCCCGGTCGGTGCCAGCGGGGCGGGTGGTGGTGGTTCACGGCCGGCGACAGCCCGGGTATCGGCGGGGATACTCATGGCGATTGCTCCAATACTTTGGTGACCACGACCTGGCCGTCGTCGACCCCCAGCACCATGAAGCGCACTTGGGTGTCTTGGACCGGTATCATGCCGGTTTGTTCGGCATAGCGTTCGATGCGTTCCATCGACTGGGCGTCGGCCATGCGCAGCTGCAGCGCCTTGCGCTGCCGCGTCAGCCGCAGGTGCTCGGTGTTGAGGATGTCGATTTCGTGGCCGATTTCGGCGACGCGCACGGTCTGTGCGACCGTGGCAATACCCATCACGGCCAGCAGCAATGCAAGAGCTATGATCATGCCGTTGCGCGACGCGATATAGCGCCGTGACTGGCGGAGGCTTTCTTGGAGGACACTCATCCGCATAGCACACCAACGCGGTCATCGTACTAACGTGTATAGTAACACGTCTGTCATGGAACTGTCACGCTAGCGCGAGACGTAGATTTTATTCCCGGTGGTCGGATTCATACTGACGTGGACATTTTTGGGCAGCCACTGCCCATCGCTGGTCTGCACCAACGTCGTCAACGAAAACCGCACATCGGGAGCGCTTCCCCCTTTGCGCTGGACTGCGGGGTTGGTGGTCGCCACGATCGAGAGCCGGCCGGTCTGGCTGGCGGGGATGTACTGTTCGAGCACCGTGCGGGCGTGGCGCAGCAACTCGGGCGACACATCGCGCTCGTCGAGCAGCATGCGGCGCACCGTTTTGGGCACGCGTTCGACGGTCTGCAGCTGCATGCTGCCAGTGCTGGTGGTGTGGCGGATCGTCGGCTGCGGGACATCGCCCTTCATCGTGGCCCACGGATCGCCCAACAAGACGAACTCGATGAGGGTTTTCATGTCGACGTCGTCGAGAAACCCCTGGCGGTCGTACATGGTCTGGGCGAATTCGAGGCGGGCGTAGTGGAGTGCCATCCCAACGGGCATCCCGGTGGCGAGATGATGCGTCAGGCGTTCGAACAACAAATCGGCACCCAACAGCGGCGGACCGGCGCTACCGTAGGCGTTGACGGTGGCCCCCACGAACGCCAGCGCGCCGTTGGCGAGCGCCCGCAGGGGGATCGAGTTGTCGACGGTGCGGCCGGCGAGCTCGGCGCCGTAGCACGCTTCGCTGATGATAATGGTCCCGGCGACCGCTGTGGTGAGGTGGTCGGGAGAAAGAGCGATGGGCAGCGCTGTCGCAGCACCCCAGACATCGGCGGGTTGCCCGTAGAAATGGGGCATGCCGGCGGCGCCGTGTAGATTGAGGTAGAGCACTTCGCGCCCGGCGATGACCCGCTGTGCACCCGTTTGCCCGGTGTGGGGCGGCGACAGCACCAGCCGGGCGTCGCTGTGCAGATTGCGCAGCACGAGGCGCGACGGCTCTTGCCAGACTTCGGCGGCGACCCCCCGCGCCAGCCGGTCACCCACGGCGCTGCGGATGCGCAACCAGGCTGCCACGTCGAAGCCGCGCCGCCCCTGGTGGTGGGCGGTGCGGTGGTAGTTGGTCATCGTGGTGAGCATCGTCAGCAGGAGCGCGGGGTCGTCGCTGTCGCCTTCGGGGAGGCGGGCGACGATGCGCTGGGGGATCAGATACCCTGCATCGTCGCAGGCATAGGGGTTGTCGGTGAAAATCACCCTATCGTCGTCGGGGATCGGGTTGGGCAGACGGTGGAAGGGGACGCACGCGTCACCGCCGAGAATGACGACTGTGGCTAACTCGACCTGTGCGCTCGCACACTGATCGGCAAACGAGCGGATCATGTCGCGGATGGCGAAGGCGTCGATGGCCACTGCGTCGCGCACCCCGAGACTCCCGATGGTGAGCGACCCGGGCACGTCGATATAGCCGGCACAGACGGTCATGCCCTGGGTTTTGAGCACCCCGACCAGCGCCCGCAGTTGGGTATCGATCCGTTGAAAACCGGTCGCGCCGAACCGGCGCAGGAGCGCGGCTTGCTGGCCGATGACCAGATGAATCTGCCCGTCGCCGGCCGTCACGACCGGCTGCGGGTCGACCGTCACGGTGGGCGCTGCCGCAGCCGGCTGCACGGTGGGTGCCGCGGTGTACACATCGGGCTGCAGATAGGGGATGATCGGGGCCAACGCCGGGTCCCAGCGCACCCGCGCAGCCGGAGGCAGCGTGAAGGGCACTGCGTCGCGACCGAAAAACGCTTCGGTATAACTGCCGTCGGGGTCGAGCGCGGCGATCTGTTCGCGCGTCGCCTGCACGACGTCGAGCGCCGTGCTCAAGACGACGCGCAGCAACAAAACGGGGAGCTCAGGCTCGGGATCAAAATCGTCGTGCGACAACAGCCGGCGCGCGTCGTCGACCCGACCTGCCAACCGCAGGGCATTGATGGCATGCCAACGGATGTCGCTACGTTTGGGGTGGTGTTCGAGCGCGTTGGTCAACTCGGTCGCGGCGAGTTCGGCATTGCCGCGCTTGAGCAGGAGCACTCCATGGCTGAGCGGGATGGCGCCGATGCCGTCGCGGTTGGTGCCGTCGGGGGCGATTGGGTCGTTGCACAGCGCACGTGCCAGTGCAACGTCGGCGCCTCCGGCCGCGCCTGTCTGTGCCATCGCGGTCGCGAGGCCGGCCCAGGCGAGGGTATCGGTCGCATTGCGCCGGATTAACAGTTTGAAATGCGGAATAGCCAAGCCGTGACGATTGCCGGCGATCAACGCCCGCCCGAGCAGCATGCTGGGTGCCAAGGCCTCTGGAAAGCGCCGGATCAGCACCTGCGCTGCCCGCCAGGCAGTGGTGTGGTCACCGGCCCGGATCGCCTGCTCGCAGGCGAGACGCAGCTGCCGGAAGTTGACGGCGGGGGTATGCTCCGACGGCACAGCCCAACCCGCCACCGCTGCCTGCGGTGCTGGGGGTGGGACATGGGCTGTCGGCTGCCGTTGTTCCATCGAACAATCCTCCGGAGAAAGCACAGATGGCTAGAGTTTGGGCGGGTGGCGCCGGCGCAACAGCGACAACGGCCCCAAAATGCTCAGCGCCTGCTGGGCTTCTTTGAGATCGGGATTGATTGCCACGGCGCGGCGGTAGCTGTGTTGGGCGCGCTGGGCGTTGCCGGCCATCTTGGCGGCGCGCCCGAGCAAGCAGTGCGAATCTGCGTTCCCGTCGTCGATGCTCACCGCTTGCTCGAGCGCATGCAGCGCTTCGGGGGTATTGCCCAGAGCCATGGCGATGACGGCGAAGCGCTGCAGGATACCGACGTCGGCCGGCAGGATTTTCAGCACCTGCGGGAACAACACCTGGCACTCATCGGGCTTTTTGAGGGCCAGCAGCGTCTCGCACATGTCGATTTTGTGTGCGACCGCGTGTGGCTCGAGCTCGGCGGCGATGCGCAGATGGTCGAGGGCGAGCTGGAATTGTTTCTCGTGCTGGGCGATGCGTGCGAGCCCCGCGTGCGCCTGCACACAGTGGCGGTCGCGTTTGAGCGCCGATTCGAAGGCAGCCCGGGCATCACTGACCAGACCGAGGGCATACGACGCATTGCCCACCCGCCACAAGACCGCGACGTCGTGTGGGGCGACCGCGGCGGCACTGTTGAATTGTTCGAGGGCCGCGTCGTAGCGCTTCTGGGCAAAATTGACATCGCCCATCGCCAAAAAGACTTCGACGTCGCTGCTGAAGCGATGTGCAGAGCGCTGGATCTCTTCGACGACCGGTGTGGGATCGGCGATCGTGGGCGTCATCTTGGACTCGAGTGCGGCCAGCTCGCGGTAGTACTGGGCTTTGTCGCCACCGTACTGCACCGCGCGCCGGTAGGCGTCGGCAGCCCGTTGGCGGTCGCCGCGCTGTTCGTAGAGTTGACCCAATTCGTAGTGCCAGCGGGCGTTTTCGGGGTCGCGCAAGACCGCCTGCTCGAGATGGGTGATTGCTTCGTTGACCCGGCCTTGCAGCACGAGCAGGTGCGACAGGGCATAGAGGGGTTTGGTGCCATCGGGGTCGAGAGCGGTGGCACTCAGGTAGGCGCTGCGGGCATTGTCGAACATGCCCATCTGGACACAGACTTCGCCCAGCAGCATATGCCAGGCCACCACGTCGTTTTTCAACGCGATCGCCGCCATCACCGCACCCCGTGCTTCGCGGTACCGATGGGCCTGCAGATAGAGTTTGGCCAGCTGGTAGTGATTGTCGGGGTTGCCGCTCTCGAAGCGAGTCGCCCGGCTGGCAGCGCTCATGGCGCGGTCGAAGCGTTCCTCGGCGATGTAGGCGTCGCGCAACGCGGCGTTGATCGGGCCGTTGCCGGGTAAGAGCTCGTTGGCGCGCTCGAGCACCGGCGTCGCCTCGCGGATCTGACCCAGTTTGAGCAGGAGCATGCCATACCACTGCTGCACCACCGCGGTGGTGGGCATGCTGGCGGCTGCATGCGCCAGGGCAGCGAGCGCTTCGGCGTACAACCCCGCCAGGTAGGCCACCCGGCCGTACAGATACTGATCGTGCATCGACAACGGGGCAACCGCCAAGACATAGCGCATATCGGCGACGGCATCGGCCGGGCGCCCGATGAAGGCCAGTGACAGCGCCCGCCGCTGGCGGATATGGGCGGCGAGGTCGTTTTTGTCGAGCGTGCTCGCCTCTGCCGCGTCGCCGCTCAGCGGGCGCGGGTGGACATCGCCCTGCAGCGCTGCGGCGGCGTCGAAGGTCGACACCGCTTCGGCATGGCGTTCCAGCATCTGCAGCGCAATCCCGTATTCGAAGAAGTAGCGCGGGTTATCCCCTTCGAGCATCAAGGCGCGCTCGAACGACTGCAACGCTGCGGTGATTTTGAGGTGGGCTTCGTGCGAAAGTACCACGAATTCGTCGAAATCTTTGGCCAAGGGGACCTGCTGGCGCAACGCCATGCCCAGGCACATGTGATAGATTGCTTGGCTGGGGTCGGCCTGGACCGCGGCGCTGAACACCGGTACCGCGTCGTCGATGCGCTCGTGGTCGAGTAACAACAAACCGTAGATCAACGCCGACGGTGCGTAATCGGGCTCG